>PNOF01000007.1 GCA_013824645.1 Syntrophus sp. (in: bacteria)
GAGATACTCCAGAATAGTGTATAGCATAATCGATGGCAGATAGTCTGGAATGTTTAGTGGATGGGGTGAATGTCGGTTTCTTTTCTTCGCAGAAAATAGCAGACCGGGTCGACAAAGTCCTCAATCATCCTTATAGAATGAGGCATCCGGGTAAAGCGGCACAGCAGGATATCATCGGGCATTATATAGAATTGCTATTCCTGGCCACGCTTGTTGAAGAGGCTCATTGCCTTGGCGCTGCCTTCGCGGATAAAGGTGTTCAATGCGTCTGCGGCATTGTCAAGGGCTTCATTGAGGGTTGCAAGCTCATCTTTCCGAAAACGGGTTAAAACATATTCTTCCGTAGCCATGGAAGGATTTCTGCCTATGCCTATCTTTATCCGGTGGAACTGGTCTGAGCCGAGCCGTTCAATGACCGATCTGACACCTTTGTGACCTCCATCTCTGCCATTCCAGCGGATACGTATCTTCCCGAATTCCATATCAAGATCATCATGAATGACAACAAGGTCCGTCTTATCTATATTCATTTTTTTGATGAGTCTGGAGAGCGGGTCCCCTGAAAGGTTCATGTAGGTATCAGGTTTTGCAAGGACCAGGTCCTCACGGACCCCGATCCTGCAACCTGATTGTTTTTTATTGATTGGGATGTTGAATCGTTCAGAAAAACGGTCAATAACGAGATAACCCATATTATGTCTCGTAAGCGAATATTCAAAACCCTGATTGCCGAGACCGCATAATAAGTACAAAAAAACCTCGATCCCTTAGTCTTTTTCCTTATCCTTCCCTTTCTCTTTCTCTTTTGGTGCTTCCGGTTCTGCCACAGCAACCTCTTCAACAACCTTTTTCTCTTCAACGGTCGGTGGGGTAACCGTCACAATAGCAACACTTCCGCCCTCGAGGAGCTTAACGCCGGAAATAGATATCTGATTAACGTGGAAAGAGTCGCCGATCTCAAGATCAGAAATATCTACAACAATCTCTTCCGGTATCTGCGTCGGCAAGCATTCAACCTTCATGGACCTTAAGTGGACTTCAATGATACCACCGTTCACTTCGCCTTTTGCCTTACCGGTGAGATGGATGGGTATCTCAACCTCAATAATCCTTTCCATAGATACCTGATAGAAGTCGATATGAAGGATCTTATCGTTTAAAACCCCTCTCTGCACCTCTTTTACCATGACAGGTCTGTTTTCAACGTCCTTATCACCATGCAATTCCATGTCAAATATCAAGTTTCTGCGCATATGCCGTCCCAGCTTTTCCCAATCTTTTGACAAAATGGTTATTGAAACGGGTTCAAGGCCCCTTCCGTATAATACCGCAGGTATTTTCCCGTCATTTCTTAATTTACGAGCAATACCCTTTCCTTTTGTGTTCCGTTTATCTGCCCTTATTAATGTCTGTTCCATCGGTAATCCTCCTAAAAACCTATATAAATAATGAACTCACAGATTCATCGCTGTGTATTCTTTTGATAGCTTCACCAAGAATAGGTGAAACATCGAGTACTCTAATCTTTTTTGACTTCCGTGCATTTTCTGAAAGGGGAATGGTGTTTGTGGAAATCATTTCCGTGAGGGATGAATTATCTATCCTCTCTATAGCGTTCCCCGAAAGCACCGCGTGCGTACAGCAGGCATAAACAGCCTTTGCTCCGCCTTCCATGATCGCCTCTGCAGCCTGAACAATAGTGCCACCCGTGTCGATCATATCATCAAGAAGTATTGCAGTCTTGTTTTTCACATCGCCAATGACATGCATCACCTTTGAAACATTGGCTTTTTCGCGTCTCTTATCAATAATAGCAATAGAGGCGTTGAGCCTTTTTCCGAGTTCACGTGTCCTTTCCACCCCTCCAGCATCGGGTGAAACAATGACAATCTCACCTGTGATCTTTTTCTTTAAATAATTTAACTGAACAGGAAGCGCATAGAGGTGGTCCACAGGTATATCGAAGAAACCCTGGATCTGTCCGGCATGAAGATCCATTGCGAGTACCCTTGAGGCGCCGGCAACGGTAATAAGATTCGCAACAAGCCTCGCCGATATGGACGTCCTCGGAAAAACCTTTCTGTCCTGCCGCCCATAGCCATAGTACGGAATAACAACCGTTATTCTCCCCGATGAAGCACGCTTGAGGGCATCAAGCATCACGAGCAGTTCCATGAGATTCTCGTTTACCGGCGGACATGTGGGCTGGACAACAAAAGTATCCATACCGCGGACGCTCTCATCAATCTCCACCTGGACCTCACCGTCACTAAAGTGACTTACCTTTGCCTGGCCCAAAGTCACACCGAGAAACGTGCAGATCTTCTGTGCCAGTTCCGGATTTGCATTTCCTGTCAATATTCTGAGCTTATTCAATCCATATCTCCCTGAAAATAATTTCTGGGGCGGGAGGATTCGAACCTCCGAATGCAGGCTCCAAAGGCCTGTGTCTTACCGCTTGACGACACCCCAATGCATCTTTACTCCAATTTCTTTTTGTTATGCTCTTTTTCAAAGGTTTCCAGTACCTTAGTTTCAATTTTATATCTTGTTTCATTATTCAGCGGATGAACAGTATCTCTGTACGAACCATCTTTCATCTTCTTGCTCGGCATTGCCACAAAGAGCTTGGTGTCTCCCTGAATAATCTTTAAATCCCTCACGATAAAACAATCATCGAATACAACCGAAGCATATGCCTTTACCCGTTGTTCATGAACCGCAAATATTTTTACGTCCGTAATCTCCATAAGCGTTTCCCCTCCCTAAACTATTTGCTATAAAAACGCTGCCCATATTCTGAACAAAACGAGATGCTCTTCGGGCATCCCTATCGTTTTGAAATATACCAAATACCGAAGAACCGCTTCCACTCATCAAAGAACCGAAAGCGCCTGCCTCCATTATTTTATCTTTAATCGTCTTAATTTCAGGGCACATTAATATTCCGATTTGTTCAAGATCGTTTTCCAGACTATTGGCAATACCACCTATGCTTTTGAAATTACCCCTCAATTTAATATCATTTTCATTGTTTGTCAACACGATTTTTAGTCTCCCATAGACCTCTTTTGTCTGTATAATGACGCCGGGATAGACTACAAGGTACGAAAGAGGGGGCAGTTCCATAGGAGTAATAATATCTCCTATGCCTTCCATGATACAAGGTTTACCGTAGAGAAAAAGCGGCACATCGGCGCCTATTCTTTTGCCAATACCTATCAATTCTTCATCGGTAATAGATAATTGCCATATTTTGGAGAGTCCTTCCAGGACTGTTGCCGCATCGCTGCTCGGTCCCCCGAGACCACTGCCGATGGGAATCATCTTTTCCACATCTATACGAACCCCCTTATGGATCGAATAGGTTTCCTTGAGGAGTTTTGCGGCCCGATAAAGGGTATTTCCCTCACCATCGGGCAGGATATCCTTATCGTCTCTGACCATGATTACATCATCATCAACCTCTTCAATGTGGATCACATCATAGAGCGCTATGGGATCAACAAGGCTAATAATGTTATGATATCCGTCAGGCCTCTTTGATAGGACCTTGAGAAAAAGATTGACCTTTGCGGGAGCGTAAAAGGTGTGCTTCATGGCAAATTGACAATAACCATGGTTATTGTAGTGTGGTCATTGATTATCCTCACTTAACTCCCTCAATGTTGAATTTGTCTATGCTGAAAGCGGGATTTGCGATAATATTTACCTTTGTTGTATAAGTATTTTCAATATATTCCAGAGAACTTTTCTCCTCTTCATAGAGCAGTCTTGCCACCTCAGGCGAAAGATAGATATTGAATTTTTTCCCTTCACCTTTTTTCGAAGCACTGGCAAGCTCTCTTAATACCTCATAACAGACAGTGTACCTTGATTTTATATAACCGCAACCTTCGCAGTTGGGACAGGTCTCTGAAAGGAGATTGACAATATTATGTCTCGTACGTTTTCTCGTTAACTGGACAACACCAATTTCGCTTATAGGGTATGCAAAAGTTTTTATTCTGTCTTTTTTGAGCACTTCAACAAGGGCCTGGAAGACCATCTCCCTCGACTCCTTTTTTTCCATGTCGATGAAATCGATGACAATGATACCCCCGATGTTCCTGAGTCTGATCTGATAGGCAATCTCTTTCACCGCTTCCAGGTTCGTTCTGAGTATTGTATCTTCAAGGTTTTTTTTCCCCAGATATCTGCCGGTATTGACATCGATAACAGTGAGGGCCTCTGTATAGTCAAGGACAATATCCCCGCCTGATTTCAGCCATATTTTTTTCTGCAGGAGTTTCGCGATCTCGATCTCGATTCCGTATACCTCGAAGATAGGATCTTTTTCATCGAAATAGGCTACTTCACATGCTTCTTCCGACAGATATTCCTTCACAAATTCGGCAACCTTTTTATATACAAACTCGTCATCGATAGCGATCTTTTTAAGATTGTGCGAGTGCAGATCACGGATAATCCTGAAGATGATGCCCATCTCCTGATGAAGGACACAGGGAGCGCGGGTGTCTTTTGATTTCTCCTGTATACTCTCCCAGATCCTGATGAGAAAGTTAAGATCAGTCTTGAATTCATCGTTACTTTTCCCTTCCGATGCGGTTCGCGCAATAATCCCGTAACCGGCGGGACACATTTCTTTCAATAACGTTGCAAGTCTCTTTCTTTCATCTTCCTGTTCTATCCTGCGCGATACACCGATATGATCCGTTCCCGGCATCAGTACAAGCAATCTGCCAGGCAAGGTGATTTTTGATGTTACCCGTGTCCCCTTCTGGCCGATAGGTTCACGTGAGACCTGAACAATCAGTTCCTGTCCATCCTCAAGAACACCTTCTATCCTCTCGTTACGCTCAAAATGGTATTCGGAATCATCAAACTCCTCATACATCATCCTGTCGAGAACAATATCACCGACGTAAAGAAAGGCAGATTTCTCAAGTCCGACATCAATAAAAGCGGCATCCATACCAGGGACAATCCTCACCACTTTGCCCTTATAGATACTCCCAACCATGCTGTGGCCATTTTTCTGTTCTATGAAAATTTCAACCAGGACACCGTTTTCCAGAAATGCTATTCTGGTTTCGTTAAAGGTTACATTAATAATTAATTCAGCCGCCATAGATCCTTCTCGCTTCTATTTTTATTATTCTCTCAAATCTTCCTTGTGCCAACAATGTTTTCACCCGTCTCCCTCTCCACAAATAGAAATACTTGCCTCCGGATTTTTTCCACTGGACAAATTCATTACCAATATCTTGTTCGGTAATTAAAATATACAGATATTCTTTTACCATATCTTTCAGGGTCCCTTCAATAAACTCCTCTATTTTCATACCATCAGGCATACTCCGGTTTATCCTTTCAACTATGTCTCTATTTATTATAACGCCTTGTGCAGCATCAATCTCTATACCTTCACAGGTACTTTCAATCCCCATCGGCAAGGCATCGGATAATACAATCTTCGGCATGGGATGATATTTACCATGCATCTTGATTTTTACCCCTGAGGACCTGATGGCCCTTAAGACAATATTCATCGTGTCGATATGACCGATATAGCGGGCATCTCCGCATTTTTTGTATCGGAAGGTAAACTTTCTGGCAACAACAGGATCGGGAATTGCGGTTATGAGCACAGTATTTTCCGGCTCATAGCCCTTGGGCTGTGGTGTGTGATCGGCTTTACTACATTCAATGCCGCATCCGGCACATCCTTCATGGCAGTCGATCGTCTTTTGACAACCCTCTGCCTTTTCAAATTCCTCTTCAAAAAAAGAGTGGTCTATCCCGGTATCGATGAATGACCATGGTAAGGGTTGGCCGCACTTGCGTTCCCCCAGATACATCCGGATATCAACACCGTTTTTCTCAAACCATTCTTCATACAACCGGGGTGAAAAATATTCCCTCCACGCTTCAAGCCTGGCACCCTTTTGGAAAAGAAACTCAAAGAGTCCGGAAAGCTTCTCGTCACCCCTTGATATAATAGCCTCCACGAGGCTTACCTTTGTATCCCGATAATTTACTTTAACCCCCCTGCCCTTCAAAACCTTTTTCAAAAAAACCATCTTTTCCTGTAACACCCCTTCATCTTCCATGGGAAGCCACTGAAAGGGGGTATGAGGCTTGGGAATAAAGGGAGAAACAGAAAGGTTTACTTCGATCCCTTCTTTGCGAAAGGGTTCTATAAGTTCTTTCATACGCAAAAGGTCCTCTTCTGTTTCCCAGGGAAACCCCACCATCATATAAAGCTTTAGTCTTCTCCAGCCATTCTTTTTAAGAAGGGGCAATTGCTGCGTCAGAAGATCAACGTCAATATTTTTATTGAGCCTGCACCGAAGTTCATCTGTGGCCGCTTCAAGAGCAAAGGTAAATCCTGTCCGGGCAATGGTGCTTATGGCGGATATCTCCTTTTCTCCAATACTTCCTATCTTCAAAGAGGGCAAGGAAAGAGATACACCGGGGTACCGCGATTTCACGTAATCAATAACATTGAAAAGAGCGCTGTAATCGCCTGAACTTAAAGAAAGAAGAGAAACCTCTTCGTAACCCGTTTCTGCCAGGGCCCGATCAATTATGTCCGTTACCACCTCAAAGGAACGCTCTCTATAGGGTCTGTAACCGAAACCGGCAAGACAGAACCTGCAACCATTGCCGCATCCCCGCGATACCTCGACATTGAGCCTGTTATGAATACTGCCGACCGTCGGGACAGGAGGACTTATCGGGTGGTAGCTCGTATTTAAATCTTTTATATATTGTCTCTTTATCGCTTCTTTCGGAAAAAGGGGGGCATAGACCCCTTCAAATCGTGCAAGCTCTTCTATCACATCTATTCTCGGTAAACCCTTCAGCAGCCTTAACGCCTTCAATATATTGACAAGCACTTCATCGGCTTCGCCGACGACAATAAGGTCGAAAAACCGTTCATACTGCCTCGGATTGAGCATGAGCGGTCCTCCGCCGATGACAATGGGACCCTCTTCCTCCCTGTCTTCAGCACAAATCCTTACGCCTCCGAGATCAAGCATGTTGAGGACATTCGTCACATTAAGCTCATAGGTCATGGAAAAACCGATAATATCCATGTCTTTCAGGGGCGTTTTTGATTCGAGGGTAAAGAGAAAAGTGTTGCTCTCTTTCAGATGTTTTTCCATGTCAACCCAGGGGGCAAAACACCGCTCACACCATACACGATCAATATTGTTAGCTATTTCATAGAGAAGAAAATGGCCGAAATAGGACATGCCGATCTCATAGACATCGGGGTAACAGAGCGCAAATCTCACTTCAACATTATCAGGGTTTTTGATAACGCGGTGAGGTTCTATGCCCGTATAACGGGCCGGTTTCATAATATGATTCGGAATCTTCAGCATAATTTATAGTAGGGTACTACGAAACGAAGAATTAAGAACGAAGAATATTGTAATTCTTAATCACTTTCTCTCATGTATACCTTTTCTCAATTCTCCTTCATAACACGTGAAAGGTCACCCATAACCATATTCTGAATCCTGTCAAGGGCTTCCTGATTTGTCGCTTCGAATCTGAGCACCAGAATAGGCTGTGTATTGGAAGACCTCACCAACCCCCAGCCATCATCAAACGTGACCCTTACACCGTCGGTATCAATGACCTTGAATTTACTTTTATAGTATTCCGTAAGCTTACGCACAACATCAAATTTCACATTATCGGGACAATCCATCCGTATCTCCGGCGTAAAATACATCTTCGGCAGATCACTGAGAAACTCGGAAACGGGTCTTCCGTCTTTTTCCATGATCTCCAAAAACCGCAGTGAAGCATAGATGGCATCATCATACCCGAAAAATCTGTCGGCAAAAAAGATATGGCCGCTCATCTCACCACCCATGAGAGCGCCCAATTCCTGCATCTTTTGTTTAATGAGCGAATGGCCTGCTTTCCACATGACAGGCTTGCCGCCACGTTTTTCGATATCTTCAAAGAGATTCGCGGAACACTTCACTTCGGAAACAAAGGAAGCGCCTTTATTCTCTTTGAGAATATCCCGGGCAAGGATGATCATCAGGTAGTCACCCCAGATAATGTTGCCCTTCTCATCAATGACACCGATCCGGTCTGCATCGCCGTCGTATCCGATACCCACATGGGCACCCCGCTCCACCACTGTTTTTCTGAGGGTTATAAGATTCTTTTCAACGGTAGGATCCGGGAAGTGGTTCGGAAAATGACCATCCATATCGCAGAAAAGCTCGATGACCTCCTGCCCCATTTCCCTCATGATGGGCGTCGCAACAACACCACCGGTACCATTGCCTGCATCGATAACAACTTTGAAGCCTTTATTCAGTTTAATATTGGACCGCAGGAATCCATAGTAGTCGGAAATGATTGTACTGTATGTTTCACAAGAACCTTGACCCTTTACAAATTGTCCTCCCTCGATAATCTTCCTGAGTTCCTGAATCTGATCACCGTGAATAGTCCATTTGCCAATGGCCACTTTAAAACCATTCATCTCAGGCGGGTTATGACTCCCCGTCACCATAATACCGCCCTCCACATCAAGGGTAAAAAGAGAATAATAAAAGAGCGGCGTCGGTACAAGCCCCAGATCAACAACATGCAAACCGCTGTCAACCATGGCTTCAACAAGGAGGTCACGGTAATGCTCCGAAGAAAGCCTGCAATCACGGGCAATAGATGCCTTCTTTTTTCCCTCTGCCGTCATACGGGCGGCAAAAGCCCTTCCGATATCCCTCACCACATCATCGGTCAGGTCCTTCTCTACGTTGCCCCTGATATCGTATTCTCTGAAAATCTCTTTATTCATAACTGCCTCTATTCTTCAATATATGCAGCGCCCAGAAGTGCCGCTTCTTCGCCAAGTTTTGCTTTTTCTATCTGTAAACCATGAAGCGACGCCGTCATAGCCCTCTTGTTGAGGACTACCTTCATCTCATCGATAAGGTGTTTCGTGCTGTATATAACGCCGCCGCCGAGTAAAACAATCTCCGGATTCAATAAATTCACAAGGCTTGCGATACCAGCTCCCAGATACTCAATAACTTCCTGCCAGACATGGCCGCAAAACTCATCGCCCAACAGGTATGCTTCTTCTATGGTGCCCGTATGGAGATTCGCCATATCCCCATTGATAATATCCCCTATTTTTCCCCTATACCCTTCCTGAATCCTTTTTTTTACCCTTTTAACAATATACCAGCCACCGCAATATGCTTCAAAACACCCCTTGTTGCCGCAATTACACCGATATCCATAAGGATTGAGAATGGTGTGACCCACCTCACCGCCGACATTTGAAAAACCCCTGTACAGTTTTCCGTCGACAATGAGACCTCCACCAATGCCTGTACCCACAAAGATGCCAAGAACATCTTTCGGCACACCTTTGAATCCGAACTTCCATTCACCGTACGTTGCAGCATTCACATCATTTTCGATACACGTCTGAATTTCTATTGCCTTTTCGATATCTCCCCTGAGGTCCACGTTATGCCACCTCAAATTGGGAGAAAAGAGTATTTTTTTTGATTCTTTGTCTATCTGGCCTGCTGTCGCTATTCCAATCCGGTCTATTGCCCTTTTCTGAAGGCCTGACTCGTTTATCAATTCCTGTATCAGGCGAATGATATCCTCCAGTATGGCCCCGTATGTCCTTGCGGCTCCCGTGGGAATTCTTTTCGTAGATGTTACCGCGCCCGCATCACTGATAATACCGGCAATAATCTTAGTTCCACCTATGTCTATTCCGATTCTCATCTCGTCTCTCTTCCTGAGGGATCAGTCATTTACCATTTACCATTCACGGTCTCCAACGATGGGTCATGCTCTTATATGCCTTTACCACAAAAGCAAAGTCCTGCGATGTTCTTTTTGCAAATGATTACATCGTCTTTCCGGAAGGCATCGAATAATAGGTGTAATTTACTTCAAGGGCTTTGAAACCGAGCATTTTTTCATAGCACAGCAACATCTCCTGTTTCTTGGTTCCTGGGGGATATACCGTGCCCACCCAGTCATCAAAGGAAAAACCGCTTGTTCCGATCAGTATATCGCCCATGAGTTTTCGTTTGACATCACATCCGTATCTAAATAATATATGTGAACAGACAAAATCTCAAGGTAAAAAGGGGAATCAATGGACAAACAATACGTGCTCGACAATATGAGTCTCAAAGAATCCTGGAGACTTTTCCATATAATGGCAGAATTTGTAGAAGGTTTTGAGAATCTCACTGACCTTCATCCTGCCATCACATTTTTCGGCAGCGCACGGTCCCACAAGGGCGAAGAACTCTACGAAAATACCTATGAACTGGCAAAATTATTCGCGAAAAGCGGTTTCAATATCATTACAGGCGGCGGTCCCGGCGTTATGGAGGCGGCCAACAAAGGCGCTAAAGAAGGCGGCGCAAAATCGGTAGGTATCAACATAGAGTTGCCCTTTGAACAAAAACCGAATCCTTACACAACTACCAGATTAAACTTCAAATACTTCTTTATAAGAAAGGTCATGTTTTTGAAATACGCCGTGGCATATGTCGTGATGCCTGGCGGCATAGGGACACTGGATGAGTTCTTTGAGGCTGTAACCCTTGTTCAGACAAAAAAGATGAGACCCTTTCCCATCATCCTTGTCGGCTCTTCCTATTGGGGAGGACTCATCGAATGGATGAAGACAAACCTGCTCGGCACAGGCAAAATCAGCCCGGAGGACCTCAATATTTTCAAGATTATGGACGATCCCAGGGAAATTGTTGATTACGTAAAGAAATTCGTCATCTTATAAAGGATCTATCTTGCGCGCAAAAACAAGGTAACCCGTATGGGCAATCATTCTGTCCTGCGGTCTTACCCTTTCAGCGACGGTCTTATATTTTCTGTGCATGATCTCCATCACTTCTATGTGGCCAAAACCGCCACCCTGCAGGCCCTTTAACAGCTCCGAAATCTGGTTGGCAGTGGGAACAATCATGCCAACAGAGGCGCTCTCTTTCATAAGGCTTCTTACCTTCTCAAGACATATCCATGGTTCTCTCACATCAATAAAGGCAGCATCGAATCCTCCGTCAAAATAGTCCGTTACATCCTCATTGCGGAGTTCGACATTTCCCCACTCACCATACTTTTCGATGTTTTTCCTGGCATTTTTGTAGTGCCTCTCTTCCAGCTCAAAGGTCACAACTTTTCCTTGAGGTCCAACTGTATGGGCAAGCATATAGGTGAGCGCGCCGCTTCCCGTACCAACTTCAAGAACCCTGGAACCACTCTTTGCATTGATCTTAAAAACAATAAAAGAACTATCTTTCGGGAAGATGATCTGGGTCTCTCGTTTGAAGGCATACATGACGATATCTTCAGTCGTTGGCTCGTAGATATCATATTCACCAATTCGGATACCATACGCCTTGCCGATGATATCTGAATAATTGAGAGCGCCCCCTTTGCCATGGAAACTCTGTCCCTCTGTGATTCTTTTGAGGTATTTCCTGTCTTTGAAAATAATTAATATGAGACCATTGTCTTGAATTACACTCATGGGTAATATCCTTTTAATGTGTCATTACTGCAACCGATAGGTGACGAGCCAATTTTTGATCTGGAGCTTGTAGGGTAATTGTTTGTTAAATGTTGTTTTTTCCAGAATTTCTCTGGCATGATCATCAAAGTCACGACGACCCGAACTATTCATAATCTCAACATCGCGAATAGCACCATTCTCCATAATGACAAAAGAGAGGAGGACCTTTCCTTCCCAGCCCATTCTCCGGGCACGGTCAGGGTACTTGTCCTTAAATCGTTTTTGCATGGTATCAGTTATGAAGGGGAAATCTTTTATATCAGTATCACCCTTATTGTAATCGATCACTTTCCCATTGCCGGGGACCAAAGACAGCCCGCGAATACCTTGACCGGCAAAGAAGTTTTTTTCACCAGCAGGGGTGCCCTTTGCCTCCTGTCGTATTTTTCCATTCTGCTCTGCAATCTGCTCTGCCTGATCTGAAGGGGCTCTATTGATAACATCCTGTCTTCCTGCTGTATGGTCTGTTACAGCATTCATTTGTTTATTGTATTCCGGCTTTGTCATCGGTTGCGTGTTTCCTGTTACTTCGTTATTTTCTATTTTTCCCGCCTTCTGCTCATCGGCTTTTTGCACGCTGTTTTTTGCAGCCCCTTGACTACCCATTGTTTGCCCTTTCTCAATGGTAAAATCAATAACGATAGACTTTGACTTTATGAACTGATCAAGGGGAACTCTCAGCAAGAGGGCCACCACTATTAGGTGGAAAAGAAGGGAAATGGAGATACCCAGTGAGTGTTCTTTCATCTTCTCTGTTCCTCGGTCTGAAGGCTCACCTTTTTGAAACCCATTGTTTTTACCGTATCAAGAACTTCAATAAAATTCTGAAGGGGAAGACTCCGGTCGGCCCTGATAAGAAAAGGGGTCTCCTTCGGCATGTTGCCGAGTTCCCGGGTAAGACCTGCAAGATCAACTGGCTTCCCCTGGTAATAGAGAGAACCGCTTTGATCTATCTCGATGACGCCTGTCCGTATCATGGTTTCATATTTCCCGGCCACCTTCGGCAGTTCAACAGGAATTATTCCACTTACTACGAAGGTGCTCGTCATGAGCACAATGGTAAGGAGCACAAGCATTACATCGATAAAAGGGACCATGTTGATATAGCTAAATTCTTTCTCTTCCATGTTTTCCATCCCACTGGAGGAGGGCCACTTTCGTCTTTCTTGTGAGGTAATTATAAAATACGATTGACGGTATGGCGACAACAAGCCCGATGGCCGTGGCCTTTAATGCAAGGGCAAGACCGAGCATAATTTTCGTTGCATCCACATATCCTTCTTTTCCAATTGTATAAAATGTGAGCATAATACCGAGCACTGTCCCGAGAAGACCAATATAAGGCGCGTTACTGCCGATTGTGGCAATAACGGCCATCCTTTTCGTTATTTCTATTTCGAAGAGCTTCCTGTCAAGGATTGAATTTTCAGTATTCAACCTTCTAAAAAAGAGATACCTCTCGATAAAAATAGCCAAAGAGATAATCGAAAGCAGTATTAATAATCCGATAATGCCATAATCAATAAAGTATGCCAGCCAGTTCATCCAGTTAATCTATTATAAATACCCGTGGTTGTCAAAAGATTGTATTTCTTGATAAGGGGTGATTAATGAGTTAAAAAATGGTAAATATTAACCATGGACATAAAGGAACTGAACTGCATCAACGATCCTGCCTTTCGTCGGCTTCAATGTCATGACACAAAAATTGTTGATGGTATCCTACTGGAAAATCATCTCTTTCTCATCTCTTTGCTTCCCTGCTGCGCGCAACTCGCCCTCCCTTACTGGGCAAAAATCACGGGCAGGATCATGAACCAGAGAACTGATGAGGTACTGCTCAATATTATGGTAACATTATTTGATGATTGCGGTTCACCTCTCACAGATTATACCGACATGATCGCCCTTGAGAGCGGAGAGAAGGGTGAATTTGAAGTTAAGCTCGTTGAATATCACGACCGGGCAAAAACATACACCATATTGATAGAAGAAACAAAACAGCTTTGAGACCTAAATCAACGCCCCATTTGCAAACCTTCCGAAATTCATAAAAGAACATCAAATCAGTGACTCCCCTTCTTATGGCAACACTGTTTGTTTTCATTTGACAACCTCCTATGAAATGCATACATTAGCCTAAAGGTTTTTACGGAGTTTTATTATGGAATTAAACGGTATTATCGCTTTTAGTGCGGGTCTGTTGTCCTTTTTCGCACCCTGCGTGCTGCCCCTTGTGCCTTCGTACTTAGTATTCATAAGCGGGGCATCCATCGATCATCGTGATGAATTCCAGGCAGTAAAATTTAGAAGCATCATGTTCACCCATTCTATTGCTTTTGTATTAGGCTTCTCCTTTGTTTTTATAACATTCGGCATATCATCTTCGTTTATCGGCCACTTTCTGTCCACCTATCAGACATATATTTCCAGGATTGGAGGAACGCTTCTGATCATCATGGGGCTATTCAGCCTTAATCTCATTAACATACCCCTATTAAACCACGAAAAGATCATTCACCTGAAGAAAAAACCTCTGGGCATCTTTGGTTCTTTCGTTGTGGGCATAACCTTCTCTCTGGGATGGACACCCTGCATAGGGCCAGCATTGTCTTCCATATTGATTATCGCTTCAACCGAAGAAAATATCCTTCAAGGGGTTTATCTGTTAAGTATATATTCCTTGGGGCTCGCCATTCCATTCATCGTATCGGCCCTTCTTTTCCACAGATTATTAGGCTTTCTCAAACGATACGGTTATGTTGTCAAATATACAATGAAGATTATGGGTGTGCTCCTCATCATCATCGGGGTCTTAATGATAACTTCATACTTCAATAGAGTAAGCGAATGGATGGGGCAGCTTTTCTAAAAAGGCTCAAAACATGTATTATCACGGCAATAAACTATCAATAAAAGTTCCCGTACTGCCAGTTCAGTGGATTGACATGTTTGACACGAATAACACTTTTGGCTTTAAAATATCCCCTTTTATCTGTTATAAGAAACAAGGAGGGCAATAATGGAAAAAATTGGAATCATTGGCCTTGGGAATATGGGAGAATCAATTGTTAAAGCACTCATACGGGAAGGGCTGAAAAAAGAGTCTATCCTTTTTACGGAAACGAGAAAGGAGCGGGCAAAGCAAATCGAGAAAACATACGGTTTGAAATGTATAAAAAGCCTCACGGAACTTGTCAAGAAAACCGACTATATTATTCTCGCCATAAAACCACAGGATGCCAGGGATGTAATTCATGAAATGGCTCCCTCTCTTAATGATCAAAAGGTTATCATATCAATCATGGCAGGTATTACCACATCAAATATCCTCTCACTTGCCGGTAAACCGCTCAAAATCATACGCGTCATGCCGAATATATGCGTAAAAGTCAGTGAAGGGGTAATGGGTATAACAGCGAACCGCACGGTGACAAAAGAAGAGAAGGAAAAAGTACAAACGTTACTCTCACCGCTTGGCAATGTTATTGAAGTCAACGAAGAGCTGATGGACGCCGTCACAGCCCTGGGTGGGAGCGGACCGGCCTTTTTTCTCCTTTTTCTGGAAGCAATGATCGATGCAGGCGTGAAAATAGGGCTTGCGAGAGACAAAGCAAAAACCATTTCACTCCAGGTTGTGAAAGGTACATTAAAAATGCTGGAGGAAGAGAAGATCCACCCGACGGTCATGCGTGATATGATTACATCGCCTGGCGGAACCACTATTGCCGGGATTGCTGTCCTGGAAGAAAGGGCCTTCAAGGGAAACGTCATAGAGGCCGTTGAAAAGGCCTGCAAACGGGCAAAAGAACTGTCCTCATGATGAATGTCTATGACAGCAAAAGACAGTACATGGTGGAGACCCAGATTGTTGCAAGAGGTATCACAAACAGCAGGGTCATTGACGCTATGCGGAAAATTCCAAGACACCTCTTCCTCGACGAGGCGCTCTGGCCCCAGGCTTATGAAGACCATGCAATGCCTATCGGCGAAAAACAGACCATCTCTCAACCGTACATCGTTGCCCTCATGACCGAAGCCCTGCAACTGACCAACAAAAAAAAGATTCTCGAAATCGGCACCGGATCAGGGTATCAAACGGCAATTCTGGCAGAGCTTGCAGAGCAGGTCTACTCCATCGAAAGAATCCCGTCAATCGCGAAACGGGCACGAAAAATTTTTGATAAATTACAGTATAGAAATATTGTCATTACCATCAGTGACGGCACATCGGGCTGGAGAGAACACAGCCCCTATGACGGCATAATCGTCACCGCAGCTTCTCCGAACGTCCCTAAACCTCTTCTCGAACAGCTCGCAATAGGCGGCCAGATTGTTATACCTATAGGCGAAGAATCAGCCCAGGACCTGATGGTCTATACAAAAGAAGATATAAATGATTTTAAAGAAGAAAATTACGGCGGGTGCAGGTTCGTCAAGCTCGTCGGGGAATACGGGTGGAGAGAATAAAAGACAATAGCACAGATACATATTTTCCGGGAAATGAAGAGGTTATCGCCGAAAAGCTTTATATGAGAGACCTCCGTAAGCTCCCCCTTCTTTCACTGGAAGAAGAAATAATCTGTGCACAGGGTGTCGCCAAGGGTGACCCCGAAGCCCGAAGAAGGATGATCGAAGCAAATTTGAGGCTCGTCGTAAAGATTGCCCGAAGATATGTAAACCAGGGTTTGGCACTTCTTGACCTTATCGAGGAGGGCAACATCGGCCTCATAAGGGCTGTTGAAAAATTCGACCTTATAAAGGAATGCAGATTATCAACCTACGCAACGTGGTGGATAAAGCAATCAGTAGAACGTGCCATAGCAAATCATTCAAGGACTATACGACTGCCGGTCCATGTTTCATCAAGGGTTATCAAGATATCGAAACTGGTAAACAAATACCTTGAGAAAGAAGGCAAGGAACCTACCGTCGAGGAAATAGCCGCTGAAACAGGTTTTCGGTTGGACTTTGTAAGGAACCTTTATTCGATGGCCATCAAGACATATTCCCTGGAATCTTTCATTGATGAAAATAGTAAATTGACCCTGGGAGAGGTTTTAGCAAACCCTTCAAATGAAGAACCCTTGTCCGTCCTTGAGCATACGAAAAGGGTGGAGGAAGTTGCGTCATGGGTTGATACACTGGGAGCCGACGAGCGCAAAGTCATTATGCTCCGCTTCGGTCTCGATGGCGATGACCCGCAGACCCTTGAAAAAATTGGAAAAATATTTGGTGTAACAAGAGAAAGGATCCGTCAGATCGAACAGAAAGCCCTTAATAAACTGCGTAAAACAGTGAAGAGAAGAAATATTGGAACAGAAAACATCTGAAGGGCAAAGCCGTAAACATGCAGCCGCTGATATCATTAAAAAGGGTTCTGTCATCACCATCATTACCCTCATCAGCAGACCGATCGGATACGTGCGGGAAGCCATACAGGCCTATCTCTTCGGCGCAACATTTCTCGTCGATGCCTTTATTGTCGCATTCAATTTTCCCGAGCTGATCCAGACGCTCTTTCTTTCAGCTGCTACAAGCGCATTTCTCGTGCCAATCTGCACAAAATATCTGCACAACGATGAAGAATATTCAAAGATATATTCGACGTTCATCAACATTTCTATTATC
This sequence comes from Syntrophus sp. (in: bacteria), assembly GCA_013824645.1. GTDB lineage: Bacteria > Desulfobacterota > Syntrophorhabdia > Syntrophorhabdales > Syntrophorhabdaceae > PNOF01. The sequence continues at coordinate 17,240 of PNOF01000007.1, forward strand.
CTTACACTGCTTGTTTCAGTGCTTTTCCTCATCTTCAGCGGGGCTATAACCCACATCATAGCTCCCGGTTTCAGTCCCGAAGTAAAGGATATTACGAAAAATCTTTTCATTATCATGATACCTGTTATTGCATTCCACGCAATTCTTTCGGTCATGAAGGCATTTCTCAACGCAAAGGAACATTTTGCCGCCCCGGAACTATCCGGCATCCTCTGGAATATTGCCTTCATTGCTTCGGCCCTCCTTCTCAACAAACAACTTGGTATATATAGTCTTGCCATCGGTGTTTCTGCCGGGGCCTTTCTCCAGATTATCATGCAGATCCCCTACCTGCGGCGCAATAATATTCGATATAAAACTGCAATAGATTTACATCACCCATCGGTGAAACAGGCAAAGCAGCTCTTTCTCGGCGCACTGGTTGCCACATCTATTGTTCCCATCAATAGTTTCATCGGCAGGGTCATTGCGTCCTATCTTCCCCATGGAGAAGTCGCATCTCTTGCATACGCTTTCAGGATCTTTATACTGCCTTTCAGCCTCTTTGCCGTTCCCGTATATACCGTCATGTTCTCGAAAATTTCCCGGCTATATCATGAAAAAGACTGGAAGGGCATGGCGGCACACCTGGACAGTTCCATTGTCCTTCTCGCGATAACGCTTATTCCGTCAACGATCATTCTGTGCTCCTTAGGCGATATATGTATTAAAATCCTCTATGAGCGGGGTGCTTTTACCGCTCACGATACAATCATGACCAACAGGGCCCTTTTCGGCTACGGCATCGGACTTATCTTTTACGCCCTTTCCATGTCATTCGTGAGGATATTCAACGCAATGCATGATATGAAAACACCGGCCATCATAGGTCTCACATCAATCGCCTTAAATGCCGCTCTGGCTGCATTGCTCATGGTGCCACTTGGGAACCTCGGTGTGTCCCTTGCCACCTCTATTGTTTCTTGTTACAATTTTATTATGCTTTATATCATTCTGAAGAAGAGGGTCAATTATCGTATTGCAAAACATACCATGCGGGATATCATAAAATCCTTATTGGCCGGCGTCATTCTTGTACTGTTAATCTATTTCACAAAAAAACTCTTTCAAAACAATCTCTATCTCACCCTCCTGATAAGTCTTTTCTTCACAGTTGCTCTCTACGGTATAGTCTTTCGCCAATATTACACGATGTTGTTAAGAAAGAGATAGGACGTTCTGTGTTTCTCTTCCTTGGCAACCAGAGTGTGAGCAAATGAATGGAACATTTCTTTCGGCAATAAATACGTATCAAAACATTTTCCTTCTCTATATCAAAATATAGTATAAAAATACAACAAATACAGGAGGCAACCATGGCCGATACAAAGATCATCCTCCTCGTAGAATTAGTGGCAAAAATTTACTTTCTTAAGAACTTCCTCGCCATCTCTCAAAAGCGAGAAGAAAAAGCAGGAAAGGCGCGAATATGGTTGAAAATGGGTTTGTCATACGACAGATGGCGAAGGATGATGTTGAACTTGCTGTAGGCTGGGCAGCCCAGGAGGGTTGGAACCCTGGGTTGAATGATGCAGTGTGCTTCTACGGTACGGACCCGCATGGTTTCTTCATCGGAGAACTGAACGGCGAACCGATAGGGTGTATTTCTGCGGTGTCATATGGAGATTCCTTTGGGTTCATAGGTTTCTATATCATCAGAAAAGAGCTGCGCGGGAAATGGTATGGCGTCGAGCTTGGAAAAAGAGCGATGAGCTATCTTGGTGCCCGAAACATCGGTATCGACGGTGTGGTGGGGAAGATAAAGAATTATGAGAAGTTCGGTTTTACCCTTGCCCACAGGAATATTAGATACGAAGGCAGAGGGGGAGGATCAGTCTCCACTGGTGTTGTTGAACTAGCAACCATTCCCCTTGAGACCATTGTTTCCTATGATGCCGGTATTTTTCCGGCGCAACGGGCCACATTTCTTGAACAATGGATCATCCAGCCGGATGGCGCATCCCTCGGTTTTCTCAAAGATAAGGAACTGAAAGGCTACGGTGTGATACGCCCCTGCAGGACAGGGTTCAAAATAGGTCCCTTATTCGCCGATTCCTTTCATATTGCCGAAAGATTGTTTGATGCGTTGAGAGGAAAGGTATCAGCACAGACGCCTGTGATCCTGGATGTTCCCGCAATAAACCCTGCCGCCCTTGCGCTCGTACGAGACCACGACATGACGCCCGTATTTGAAACAGGCAGGATGTACAATAAAGAAATGCCTGCTGTTCCCATAGAGAAGGTATTCGGAATCACGAGTTTTGAACTCGGCTAAGGGGAGGTAAAGCTGCGAAGTTTCTGCCTAAAGTCCGCCGTAACTTCCTGAGAGAAAGACTTTGCTATTTCCTTTCAATTAGAGGATAAAGAACCGCTTAGATTGACTATAACATGTGACTGATTTGGGTTAAGAGAGTTCCTCTTCGCAAAATAGTAAAAACAGTTAACTGGACTCTATCAGGATAAAAATAAATCTATTGATGGATAACTTTCTTTCCATCCGTAATCCTCAATTATGACAACCAACCGCCGCTGAACAATTTAGGTGCACATTTTTTATTTGCTGCTTCCTCGAGTTTTTGCCATATCCTGTCGATATCCAACGTTACAAATGGCATTCAATAATTCTTTAAGCGGCGAATCGCTATTGCTTGACTTCCTGCCATCGAAGCACTCGTTCAGCCTCGGGTTTTTAACCATACAATCGGCACGTTCGTATTGATAGTTTGCTTTTCTCGTGTTATTCATATCGTATGCTGAAAAGAAAATTCCTATCAGTTCATGAGGAAGATCAACATGGTATGTCAACTTTGGTGTCCACTAAAAGCAGCATACTGCAAGCTATGAGGTTAGTAGAAAAACACAAATATGTGTTGGAGTGGACAAATGACCGCTAAGAGGGCTGTGCAGACGTTATTCATGAATATTGAAATAAAACAACTTGGAGGATTGCTAATGCGAATAACACGCTTGATAATTATCTTATCAATACTCTTTCTCACCATAATACCCCGGTTTGTCAACGCCCAGAGTATTCCCGAAGATGCCCGCCGGCACATGGCACGGGGTCTGGCGGCGGTGGAGGTGGCAAAGTCACCGGTGGAACTTGAAGACGCGATAAAGGAATTCCAAGAGGCATCCCGCCTTGCCCCCACTTGGCCCGATCCTTACTATAACCTTGGGCTTACCCAGGAAAAGGCAGGAAAACTGAAAGAAGCTGTTGCGAGCCTCAAGCAGTACCTCCGCCTTGCACCCAATGTCCCGGACGCCTCAAAAATACAGGAACAGATCTACAAACTTGAGTATAAGGCAGAACAGGTCATTACCGATGAGGACGCCCTGAATATCTTTGCTTCATTGGCCGACAGCAACCAGTGGCAACTAAACGGTATCACTAATGCAAATGTGTTCTCAAGAGACATTGGGTGGGTAAAATCGTTTAGCAGGAGTTCTAAACCGGGATTTCAAAACCATTTATTTTTTGAATTCAATAGCGGCAGCTGTTGTCCTACTCTAAACGGGGTTTGTCCGGGATCCGCTTTGCCTATTGGCAAAGCCGTTGAATTTCAAACTTTTTACTGCGCGTGTGAAGATGGGGGATGTCTATCGACATATAACTATCGTCTCGACATTATGTCGCGAAATAGAGTTAAAATGTTCCTTAGAGTTGATAGAACTAAAAAGTTCGGAGGTGGAACGAGTGAAGCCTCATACGAATTTATACGGCGCTGATCAACATGAACATGACCTTGATCATTCCGATTTAGTTCAAAAAGAGCAGATATCATGAATAAAAAGCTAGTTTATGGCCTACTGGCAACGACCGTTTTTATCTGTCTGGCAATACTGAGCTGGGCAGCCACCGTGCCTAAGGAAGCCCAGCGACACTTTGACCGCGGCCTAGCGGCCGTTGAAGTGGCCAAAACGCCTGAGGATTATGCACAGGCGATCGAGGAATTCCGGAAGGCCCAGGCGCTGGCCCCTGATTGGCCTGACGTCTATTACAATCTTGGCTTGGTTCAGGAAAAGGCGGGAAAATACGGTGATGCGGTAGTGAATTTAAAAAAATATCTACAGCTTGCTCCTAATTTAAATGAGGCCGCCGAGGTAAAAAGCCTTATCAATAAACTGGAATTCAAGGCCGAACAGGAAATCACCAAAAAAGTAGCTTTGGATATCTATGGTTCATTGTCAGATTCGACAAAATGGCGGTTTGTCGGAGAACCATCCGCATACAAGAACTGGGTAAAAGGTTTTAGAAGAGACGGTGATCGAATATTAATGACTTATGATTATCGTAATGACCTGGGTAGGTGGACAACAGGCACTACTTATAGCGATGAACTTTCAGACAAGACATTAACCTTAAAGTATAAAATATGGTTTCCCAATTTTTGCCCCAGTCCGGATTGTGGTGTGTTTGCACAATATAATTTTGAAATTGTGTCTAAGAATAAAGTGCAAGTAAAAGCTGTGGAAGTATACCCAGAAATTAGACCGTATGTTGAACAAAAAACTGAACATCTTACATTTGAATATATAAGAATACAAATGTAAGATGTTAATATTTAATTGACATACAAGACCGATCTTATAATAGTTCAAGTATGAATAAGCAATGTCTTATCAACTTGGGTACACCATCTGGAGGGAATTATGCGGTGTCATGGAAAAATATTTTCTGCTCTAGTTCTGGCCGGTCTGCTGTTTCCGCACGGTGTGCAGGCATTGACTATGTACCCCCCTTTGCCGCGTGATTGTGCGGAGGCAGAAAAAGCGGAGGATCCGCAGGCCAAGGTAAATTTATACACGCGTTGTTTGGATGGGGACAATAAGGACGGCAGACAACTTGAGAAAAATAAGCGCTATGAGATGCATTTTCATCGTGCCAATGCGTTGTTCGAACTGCGCCGCTACGCGGAAGCGCTTGTTGACTATGACCGGTTTATTGCCAACAGTTACGGTGGCCATGTTTGGGCGCTGCACCAGCGTGGTTTGACACACCAGGCGATGGGGCAACGTCAGCTTGCTCTTGCTGATTTCAATCAGGCATTGGAGGGCAATTCCGGTGCAGTCGATGTGCGCTTTGATCGCGGCCAGCTTCTTGCCGCGATGGGTCAGTACGAGCCGGCGCTTAAAGACTTGCGCAGGGCTGAAACATTAGCTGCAAAATATTCATCAACAAACCTTGCTGCATTCGCAAACGCGCTGGCCTGGTTACTGGCGACCTGTCCCGACGCAGGAATTCATGATGGCCAGGAGGCGGTACGCTTTGCACTCAAGGCGGTGAGCATTGACAGAAATGCCCAATACCTTGACACACTGGCGGCCGCGCAGGCAAGGAAAGGCGATTTCAAGCAGGCGGTTGAAACACAGCAGGCGGCGCTGGATTTGCTGCGAAAAGACAAGGCAGTACAGGAGGAAACCGTCAAGGAATTTACCACCCGCCTTAGCTTGTACACAGCGGGTAAGCCTTACACGCAGCATCGATCGGAATAACCGACGTTGGCTACAAGTACATTATCCGGGAGGATAAAGTGAAAAGGACATTAGTTGTGAAAACTCTGCTGTTGGTAACACTTCTCTCTCTTTTGTTAATCAGTTTCGAGGCTTTTGCAAAAGGCTTCAAGGTGGAAGATGGTCAAATGGCATACGTTACCAAAATCGTCACTGCTGAAAATGTAAAAGGAGTGGAAGTCAGGCTGGCAATATTGCTTCGGGTTGATTGTAATGCACATGGCCTATCACTGACCAGCGTCCGGGTTTCCGGGGGTGGCGACGGATGGCGTGATAAATACTTTTTTGATTCGGGTGGGATAATTGCGACACAAAAGCTTTGTCCTCGGGATGAGTCGGTGATGGAGACGATCTACTCCAACCCGGTCTTTATCAAATCTTTTACAAACAAAAACGTAAATAATAAGGTCGATGTTACAATTGTCATTCCTGCTGGATATCAACTGGAAGTAAAAGAGGTCAAGTAGTCTGCTTCAGGTAACTGAAAATGACAGGTTTGAGGAAGCTGGAAAACTGACCTGTCAACCAAGTGAGGAAAAGATGAAAAATACGAAAGTGCTTTATAAGGTTGTTGTTTTTGCAATATTGATGATATTGGTTATGATGTTTTCAGACATAGCACAGGTAGGCAGCACACCGCTGCACAGGGCAGCCGAATATGACAAGAAGGAAGTGGTTGAGCTGTTAAAGAAGCAAGGGAAAAGGGATGTCACCCATGTGGCAGATGTCAAGCAGTCAGACATCAACGCCAGGTACGAAGAGGGCAAGTCTCCCCTGGAGTTAGCCATCTACCGCAACAGTAAGGAAACGGTCGAGTCGCTGATCTCCCAAGGTGCAGACATAAACGCTAAAAACAAATATGGTAAAACGCCGCTGCACAATGCCGTCGCAGCGAACAAAATGGAAATGCTTGAACTGTTAATAGCCAAAGGTGCAGACATAAACGCCAAGGACAAAGATGACTATAGGCCGCTGCTCGATGCTGTTATAAAGGGCAATAAAAAAATGACTGTGCTGTTAATCACCAAAGGCGCTGATATTAACGCCAAAAACAGTAATGGCGATACGCCGCTGCACTATGCCGCCAGATTTGGCAAAAAAGAAATAGCTGCGTTGTTAATCACAAAAGGTGCGGACATAAACGCCAAGAACACATATGGCGAGACGCCGCTGTACGGGGCCGTCAAGGATAATAAAAAGGAAATAGCTGCGTTGTTAAGAAAGCATGGGGCGAAGGAATGATAGAGAATTACATTATCATTAAATCAGGTTAATTCCAGCAATGGAACCTTTTTGATTCAGGCTGTGTCTAATGACTATGAACAAATGGAGGATCAGGTAATGAAAAAGATTATTGTCTTAATGTTTTCAGCTGTCCTATGTCTGTCTGTGACTGGAAATTGTTATTCTTCCGAGTCTCAGATGACACAGCCTACAGCAAAAGAAACGCCGGTATTATATGATCCTTTTGACAGGGAGAATCCTGTGGTAAAGTTGCCCGGCATGGCATTAACTTATGTGCGTGGCCGTGACCGCGGAGAGGCGATATTCTTTGATGGTAAAACCTATTTGCAGGAGCCGGCCTTAACATTTATTCCTGCCGGACGAAACTGGGTAGAGGGGACAATAGAATTCTGGATTAAACCGAAGGAGTACCCTTTGCCTCCTCAAAACTCGCACATAGTCTTGTTCAACTGGTTCTATTTCCCGAAGCCTGATTCGGGCTATGTCGGAAACATTTCGATCACACCAGAGGGAAAGATTATGGACAACTGCGGCTGGGAGTGGGGCGGCGGCAATCCGCCGGTAATTACTTCCAGGCATTCCGCGCCGTTGAATACATGGACGCATGTCGCCGTTATATGGAGCAAGGCAGAAAGATACACCAGAATATACATTAACAACAAACTGGATGCGGAAATCGAAACGTATTGCGCCCCGGGAAGTAACGGTGTTATCTATCCGTGGCTGGCGGGATACGGCGGTTTTGTCGGGGCACTGGATGAATTTAAGATCTACAAAATACCAGTGGCCCCGCCTTTTTATAAATAAAGATTACGATTAATTGAGGCCAGCCGGGACTGCATAATGCTGTAGAGGAAGTTGAAGTAGAGGTTGCCTCAAGGACACTTGTAAAGCTAAGGCTAAAGGTACTCAGAGGAGGGTATGGTGCAGAAATTGCTACCGGGGATAATTTCTCGTACACCATCCGGAAGAAATAACTGACAGAAACAAACGTGGAACTTTATTTGTTATAGATTTATAATAATAGCAGTGAGGAGTGTTACACATGATAGGGATTGGAATATACGAATTAATAGTTGTTCTGATAGTCATTAGTATTCTTGCAATTCCATTCTGGATTATTTCAATTATTGATATCCTGAGAAGCAGGTTTGAAGGCAACGGTAAGATCATCTGGCTCCTTGTCGTCACCTTCCTGTCTGTTCCGGGCATTATACTTTATAGGGTCATTGGAAAAAAACAGAAAGTCAAAGTTCAGCAAAGGGATGGAAGATGAAAACAGGATTAAGAACATTGCGTATTCTCGCCATTATTGCCATGATGGGGACAACAATTGTTATGGCAGGGCAGAACCAGACTGCCACTGGGGAACAGTATAAGAGCTATGTCATGGATCATAACTATTTCTCTTGTGAGATTCCGATTGGTTGGGGTTTAATGCGGGATGAAGAAAAGGACAAAGAGTACAATATCTACGAAATATTACTGACTCAGGCATCAGGCGCGTTGATCTATGTTTCTTATTATGCCAAGGACAACGAAGACTTCAACAACTACAAAGATTTTCTGAGGCGAAACTCTAAAAATGTCGCAGGCGAAACGCAAAATTCCCGAGAGAAATACGGACCGATTAAGAAGATACAACTTAATGGCGGCAATGGTTTCGAGCTTGAACGTGAACGATTGATATACTTATCGCCAAAGAGCAAATCCGATTTATCAGAGGCTATTAAGGAACTGCTCTACGTTATTCCCTCAGAGACGGGTGGGTTTTACGTTCTGCACTATAAAGCGCCCGGAGCGTATTTTGAAGTCCTTCTTCCTGTTTTTAAGAAGGTGGCAGAAAGCTTCATGCCGCAGAAATCAGCACCGTTGGGAAAGTGACCTTTGTTAGCTTCTTGTCATCCGTAGACGGGACAGATTTCGGGAACAAACATGCGCCATCAATTGTCTAACTGGTGAGATCAGGATATTTCCGGCATGAGGACAGAGTTGCATATGTATGACATACTTGAAGGGAGAAAAAGATGAAGAAAATAGCAGTTGCATGTTTGATCACCTTTGCCTTTTGTTTAATATTCGGCAATAACGAATGCCTTGCAGGAGACAACCCTGAAGCTACGAAGAAGCTTGTAGGACTTATCAAGACTGAACTGGCCGCAAAACAGATAGATGAGATCAGATCTCTTATTGAACAAGGCGCAAATGTAAACGCAGTTAATCCTAATGGAAGCACGCTCCTGTTGAGCGCAAGTCTAAATGGTCACCTTGAAATCGTCAAGTTGCTGGTTGAGAAAGGCGCGCAAGTGGATAAGGTGAATAATAATGGAGCTGCGCCGCTTTTTTTTGCCGGCTTGCAAGGCCATCTTGAAATTGTCAGGATATTGCTCGATAAGGGCGCGCAAGTGGATAAAGAAACAAAGGAAGGTGTTACACCGCTTTACATTGCCAGCCAAAATGGTCACCTTGAAATCGTTAAGATACTGCTCGATAAGGGCGCGCAAGTGGATAAGGCAGTGCATGATAGATCTAAACCACTTAGTGACGACGATAAAGACATGTTCGATCGTTATTTTGCAAAAGCGAAAAAGACGGACAATGCAATATATAATGGAGCCACGCCGCTTATTATTGCCAGCCAAAATGGTCACCTTGAAATCGTTAAGATACTGCTCGATAAAGGCGCTCAGATCGATAAAGAAACAAAGGAAGGCTTTACACCGCTTTATGTTGCCAGCTCACAAGGACGCCTTGACACTGTCAAGTTACTACTGGATAAAATGCGCACAATAGACAAAACCGCGCCGTCCAAAGCACTTTTCCAATACCTTAATCGGGGCAATGGAGACCCGAATATAGTCAAGATGCTCATTGCAGAGGGTGCTGATGTGAATTACAGTGACGAACAATACCATATTACCCTTTTGCATAATGCGTCCCATTACGGACATGCAAATGTCGTCAAAGTACTGATCGACCACGGTGCAGATATTAATGCAAAGAATGAAGAAGGGAACACGCCCCTGTATGCAGCCGCTCATGAGAAACATGCCGAAGTTGTAAACATGCTTATTAAGAAGGGTGCTGACGTGAATACGCGAAATATCTATGGCTACACTCCGCTCAGGGTCGCATGCAGGTCAGGTGCTGTTGATATCGTCCGTCTTCTTCTGTCAAAAGGCGCGGATGTTAACGTAAAAGACAAAGAAGGAGATAGCCCTCTCCATATTTCTGCAAATCGCGGTGAAAAGGAAATTGCATTACTATTAATTGACAAAGGCGCAGATATTAATGTGGCTGGCAAATTTGGCGACAGACCCGTCCATGTCGCTATTGGTTACGGCGACACAGCCTTTGTAAAACTGCTCGTTGAAAAAGGCGCTGACCTTAGTTTAAAGAATGATAAAGGCAATACCGCCTACGATCTGGCAGTAAAACGGGGTATTAAGGACATAATCGAAATCCTGAAGAAAAAAATAGAGGTTATATCGTGACAAGGGCAACCATCAATTTTTTGTGCTGGAGCAATCATGTTGATTGCGCTGAAACATTCTGGTTCAAATCTGCAAGATTGAACGGGCAAAGGGGCTAAGAACAAAAGGGGGTGCTGTATATTGAATGCCGAATTTTATCTTTAAAGATTTAGCGGGAAGTTTGGATGATTTTGTTAACATTAATCTTTAACATAAACAAGATTAGGGAGGATAAAATGAAAAAGTCATTAGCTAAGAGCGGTCTGGTAGTGGTAGCACTCCTTGCTTTAGTTTGTATGGTTAGTATTTCCTATGCAGCGGAATATCATGGTCTCTGCTCCAAGTGTAACCATAACTGGGTAAGTACAAGTAAACCCACGAAATGCCCCAACTGTGGAAATACGGGAATTACATACTCCAAAAGCACGAGCGAGAATACTGTCGATAAGGAAAAACTTGTGGCCGTGGACAATAACATCGTTCTGGCTTCCAACTGCATCGAGAAGGGCCTGCAATGCACTTTAAACGGCACGTCTTGCTGCGCTCCTTATAGTTGTAAGGGGAAATTTCCTAATACGTACTGTAAATAAAAGAAGGCCGCCTTAAGCTTGTTGAATAGGCAGGCTGGTTTGCAGACAAATAGCAACCCGGAATGTATATTCCGGGAAATATCGAAAGGAGGTATGAAATGGCTAAAGCAATGAGGATGAAGAAATGGTTCTATGCAATACTGGTTATGGTATTGGTATTATCAGGAATAGCAGTGTCAGTATCAGTATTAATAATAAGTACTCCGGAACCAGTGTTCTCTCAAGCGCCAGAACCGAAATGTGTCTGCGCTGAATGTGGTCGTAGTTGCGGTAGTGGCCATGAAAAAGGTTGCAAATACAGGCCAAAGTAACAGCGGGGCAGATAAGGTTCAACCCGAAGTCATAGGCCCTATCGGCGGCTTCGGGTTGAAGATGAGGTCACCGAGGGAACATAGAAGAGAATTAAATAAGTTAGAAGGGGTGTCCGGTTTGATAGGGACAACTCCATAACAGAACAGCTGGATGGTTTATGACAACCCTAAGTCGAGCAGGTTAACTACCGCAAAAGATTGAAACAGTCTCACCACCTATTTCCCCTCTTCTTCCCCGAACAGGGCATCGATATATACTTTCAGACTGTTTCGCATAGATTCTTCGTCTGATAGGTAGACCTTTTGATAGATAGTATCTCCCATCCCGTATAATACGTCGAATATTTCCGGATCAAAATGTAATGCTCTGTCTTTTTTCATTATGTCTATAGCTTTATCATAGGAGAACGCAGTCTTATAGGGTCGAGCACTTGTCAATGCGTCGAAAACATCGGCGATAGTAAAGATCCTTGCATTTATGGGGATGTCCTTGTCCTTTAATCCCAGCATGTACCCGGAACCGTTGAATTTTTCGTGATGGTAGAGAACAACATCAATACAGTCACTGAGCCATGGGTAACTGCCAATGATGTCTGAGCCGTGCTGTACGTGGCATTTCATGATGTCGAACTCATCGTCGGTCAGTTTTCCATCCTTGAGGAGGATATTGTCGCTTATACCAATCTTGCCTGCATCGTGGAGAAAAGACCCCTTAATGAGGCTTCTCGTTTCCGCTTCGGTGTGCCCGATTTCCTTGGCGATGTTAAGCGCGTACAGAGTAACGCGGTAGTTATGACCGCTCGTGTCATGGTCCCGTTTTGTTATGGCACTTCCCAGGGCCTCGAGTACCCCTATGTTTGCCTCGCGCAGGGACTTTGATGCCTCTTCGAGCATGAGCTTCTTTTTTTTGAGGTTTTCAATAAGTTGTTCAAGCCTTTCTTCGCGCGCCTCTACCATAACAAGCATCATACCGAATGCCTCGGCAAGTTCTACTATCCCGGCGGGATATCTTTCAGATTTTGTCAGTTCAAAGATCTCACTGGCGAGCCGGTAGTCCCCTTTTGAGACTTCCTTGGCAGCCCTTGCCAGGCAATCCAGCAAGCTGTTTAAATTACTTTCTGACATTTTAATACCTTGAAGATATTGAGAAATTCTGTCCGTGAAAGACCTGGTAAACGGGCCGGAAGCATGGGGCAACCCGTTGATGATATGGGCAGAAACCCTGATATGCCTTCAACAATGCAGAATATAAGCGCCTGAAGCTGATTCACTTGAGTATTGAACTATAGCTACCTTCTCTTGTCAAAGATATTTTAAGGTGTCATTTGAAAAAACGACAGCAATTATCGATATTACATTTATTTATATATTTTATCATAATCATAAAAACCATCACTTTGCCACATGACACAAATATTCGGAGGGTGATTCACCCTTGACGATTCTCAGAACCCATTGTACTCACTTTCAAAGCGTAATCCTTGGGTCTTCTCGTTTTTGCAGGCTATTTGTTTGCAGGTGCGATGCATTGGTGCGGCTTGCTGACCGAAAACCGTACTGAATGTAGGTTGGAGGACGCAAGGCGCGGCAGAGCGCACAGATTCGCTTTCCCGAACAGGCCCTTGGCCGACCACCATAGGCAAACTCAGCATAAGGAGTATTGACTAAACAAAGGGGCTTATGTTAGCATGATATCATCAATACACCCGTGAACAATGAATAAAGACATAATAAAACCCTCCAGAGAATTTCACGTATCAAGGAAAGTCCGCGATAAATATCAATTCAGCGAATCGCTCTTTGGCCTTAGCGGAAACGTCATTTTTACCAATTTTTTAGCAGCACGGACATTTGCCCAGAAAATCAATCAGAAACGGGATTTAATTAATTACCCGGAACATGCAATACGGGCGAGCCAGTTAATCGCAATGGGCCTCATAGACGAAATCCTCCATTACGTTGTAGGTCTCTATGTAAAAGAAACAAAGTCGTCAACCATGCAGGAAGCCCTTTCTTCCCTCAATGAAATGTTTGGACCTGAGAAGGTCGAAAAAACGCTTCATCTTTTTACCGATGAGTTCCCACCCCTTGACGTTTATAAACGGCATATAGGCATCGATGCCTATCTTGCAGGGGAAAACAGCGGCATATCAAACCGCGAAGTCGTGCTTGAAGAGATGCTCCTTCTTTGGCTCGCCAATATGAATCCTGCATTTTCACAATTTTTCGAGCTCTTCGAAGATACAACACTGAAGAAAGATACGGCATACCTGCAGGTTATTTCACACCTAAGATCATTCTTCGACAGGCAGCAGCCCTTCGGTCCTGATCATCAAAACCTCATCGACATGATGAGAAGCCCTGCAATAGTTGTCCCTCATTCCCTTTCAGGACAGCTCGAATACATTATGGAGCACTGGGGCTCTCTTCTCGGTAAGTATTTTCACCGGATGTTACGCAGTCTCGACCTTTTCAAAGAAGAAGCAAAAATCCCCTTCTTAGGTCCTGGGCCTGCAGAAGTATACAGATTTACGGGGCTTGAATTCGAACCGGAACACTTCACACCTGATCAGGAATGGATGCCAAGACTGGTCGTCATGGCCAAAAATATTTATGTCTGGCTTGATCAGCTTTCCAAAAAGTTCGGGTATCCCGTGTCAAAGCTGAACGAAATCCCTGATGAAGAGCTTGACATCCTGCAAAAAAGAGGGTTCAGCGGTCTCTGGCTCATCGGCATCTGGGAAAGAAGCCCTGCGTCGCAGCGGATTAAACAGATGTGCGGCAATCCCGAAGCAGTCCCCTCAGCTTATTCACTCTATGACTATCAGATCGCAGACGATCTTGGTGGTGATGTCGCATACCAAAGTTTAAAAGAAAGAGCGTGGCAACGGGGTATCCGGATTGCCAGTGATATGGTGCCCAATCACGTAGGCATCTATTCCCGATGGGTCATCGAACACCCTGACTGGTTCGTTTCTCTCGATCATAGTCCCTTCCCCTGGTACACCTTTAACGGGCCCGATCTGTCCCATGATGCGAGGATCTCCATCTACATTGAGGACCATTATTACGACCGTACCGATGCTGCTGTTGTCTTCAAGAGAAGGGACAACTTTACAGGCAGCGAACAATACCTCTATCATGGCAATGACGGTACCAGCATGCCCTGGAATGACACAGCGCAGCTTAATTATCTCAATCCTGAAGTCCGTGAGGCTATGATCCAGACAATACTCCATGTGGCCCGTCAGTCTCCTGTTATTCGTTTTGACGCAGCCATGACACTCACAAAAAAACATTTCCAGAGACTCTGGTTTCCTGAACCGGGAACAGGCGGAGCAATTCCGACACGAACCGAACATAGTATTGCCCGTGAAGAATTCGATCGATTAATGCCTGATGAGTTCTGGCGGGAAGTCGTTGACCGCATTGCCAGGGAAGCGCCAGACACGCTTCTGCTTGCAGAAGCATTCTGGCTGTTGGAAGGCTATTTCGTGCGCACTCTCGGTATGCACAGGGTTTATAATAGCGCCTTTATGAATATGCTCCGCGACGAAGACAATGCAAAATATCGCACAGTCATGAAAAATACTCTCGAATTCGATCCGGAGATTTTAAATCGTTTCGTAAACTTCATGAATAACCCCGATGAGCGCACCGCCGTTGATCAGTTCGGAAAGGACAACAAGTATTTCGGGACCTGTACAATGATGGTCACTCTTCCGGGACTTCCCATGTTCGGGCATGGGCAGATTGAGGGTTTCGCCGAGAAATACGGCATGGAATACCGGCGCGCATACTGGGATGAAACTCCTGACCAATATTTGATAGAACGTCATGAACGGGAGATATCCCCCCTTCTCCACAAAAGACACCTTTTCGCAGGCGTGGCACATTTTCTTCTCTATGATTTTTTTGCAGCTGCAGGAAACGTCAATGAAGATGTTTTTGCCTACTCAAACCGATATGAACGCGAACATTCTCTTGTGGTCTTTAACAATAATAATACCATTGCAAAGGGCTGGATCAGAACATCCGTCGCATATTCTGCCAAAGAAGAAGGGAAAACCACAAAAAAACTGATTCAGAAAACGCTCGGTGAAGGACTGCAAATAGAGAACAATACAGGCCGCTTCACCATCTTTCGTGATCACATATCAAAACTCGAATATATCCGGGATAATAGGGAGCTTGCCAAAAAGGGTCTCTACGTTGAACTCGGTTCCTATCACTATCATACTTTCCTTGATTTCAGGGAGGTGACTGATAATGAATGGCGCCATTATGCGCTCATTACCACATACCTCAATGGAAGGGGAGTGCCAAGCATCGAAGAGTCAATGCAGGAATTATTTCTTCAGCCTATCCATAACCGTTTCAAAGAACTCATCAATCCCCGCATACTCCAGGATCTCATCGCTGCAAGCAGAGAACCGGTAAGCACAGACCTGTCTTCCCCGTATATCGGCCTGCTGGACGAAATTGACGAAAAGATGCTCGCGTTTTTCCAAGAGATCAAACATTTTTCTTCAGGCACAGGCGATGAACAAATCCTTGCAAAAGAAATAAGGGAAAAACTCAAAGCCGTCCTTACCATACCTCGCCTGCACGCAGATTTGTTCACCCTGGCAACAGATAATGGTGTCATAACTATGCAGGCTCCTGCTGTTTCTCACTTCTGCTGGCTTTTTATCCATTCATTAGGGGAGATGCTCGGCAGCAACGGCACTATTGCGGAACAGAGCAGAAGCTGGATCGACGAATGGATGTTTGACCGCCTTTTAACGGATGTTTTTCGTGAACTTGCTTTCGATGACAAGGATATTTGGGAAGCCCTGTCACTCATTAAGATTTTTACAACACATCAGGGTTGGCTGGCTGACAAAGAAATGTTTAAAATCTATACGGTACTGGAACCATTTCTTGGCGACAGTGAGGTCCAGCAGTTCCTTCAGATCAACCGTTACAAAAACATGCTCTGGTTCAATCAGGAAACATTTGAGTTATTTCTCTCGTGGATGCTCTTCACCGGCATTATTACCATTACAGTAAAAAAAGAAAAAATAGAAGAAACAAATGCTATAAAAGATTTACACAAGACCATCGGCAAACTGCGCCAGGCAGCCGTCCAATCGCAGTACCAGCTTGGAAAGTTTATTGACCTCATCAAGCAGGATATGTAGCGGTAGGACCAATTCGCATTCATCTGTAGTGAATCTGATCTATTTGACTTTTCTGGTTGTCTTGATTGTTTTCTGACTGCAGGGCATATTCTTATGGACTAATGACTTCCTGCGGGCACAATAGAGCGCGATAAAGGTCCTGCAGCTCCCTGCCCCATCCACAGCAGTTTCCTTCGGCATTGTCGCATGTTTACACATAAGATCACAAAAATCCATAATGTCTTTCATACACGGGTTTTATAACACACCATTATCAATAATCTCAACTATTCAGGTTTTTCTACCACTGATGCGGAGGGGAGCAAACGTCGAGGAATATGACGACAGCGGCACCAGCACTATACTGAGCAAAACCAGATTGGTATTAAAATTCCAGCCACGTATCGGAATACAGGCTCTGTCCAAGAAGTACCTTTGTTGTTTTTACGTACTTGATTTCCTCTTTGGAAAGAATCGATGAATCAACACTTAAAATATAGCACCTAAAACCACTCTTCTACTTTCTCATTTTTAAATATGCCGGCAAATGAGCAGATTCACGGGGACCAACAAGTATCTCCCATCCGGGCAACTCCTCTTCGAGGTCTCCGAGGATTGCGGCAGCATAACCGGGAATAATGAGCTTTTTATGATTCACCTTTTCAACAATACCAATTTTTTTAATAAAAGACCCGACGAGATCGCCGACAAATTTTCCCGCCGCCCATGCGGTCATAACGGAGAGCCCTTCCGTATCCATGACGCAGAGCCAACTCGGTATCCGGGATGTTTCAATCTCACCGCTGATGATAAAATAGGTGAGCGAGAAATTACAGGTAACGAGAATGGGCGCTGATTCATCGGGATTATTGATGGGGTATATGCCCTCTTTTGTTGTCATGGGCTGCTGCGGGTCCGTATAGATGTTGAGTCGCTGCAGAAGGAGGGGAAATAAACTCTCCCCTTCAAAGTCGCTGAGCACGATGAGGCCGGCATATTTTGCCACAAACAGGGAAGCGATGACCGTCTCTTTCATAAGGTTATTGGTCATCTCATTAGGAAAGGTGATGGTCGGAAATCCGAGGGGCTTCACTTTATTCAGGAGGGCTGCTCTCCGTATCGCGACTTGCTCATGAAGACTATTTTTGATAGTCCTCGTTGAGGTATCGATGACAAGATCTTTCAAACCAAGACCTGTCAGTTTATCTGTAAGCAATATAACTTCTTCAATTCCTCTGCCTTTCACTACAAGCGGCAATCCATATTCTTTCGCAAGGCTGCCCATGGCATCACAGTTGTCATTTGTCGCAGCATAGATCAGGGGCCTTCTGCCTTTTGCGATCTCAAGGGCATCCTTCATCACTGACGGGTCATCTGCCATGATGATCATGCTATAGGGTTGATCAGAAGCTTTCTTGACCAGACCCATAAACTTATCACGGTTTCCTGTAAATTTGAGGGCCGCAAGTTCCGGCCTCATGATGACGCCAACACGCTCGAACTGGTAGTCGGCAAGCTTTGCAAAGCGTTTTTCTACCTCGGCCTCATCCATTACATCGCTTATAAAGATGGCAATACCCGGTTTATTAAAAAAGGTCTTTTCATGGCGGAACATCACTGTTTCTCCGCCGATTTTTACTTCATAATCGCCTGTTCCGATTACCACCTGCCTGATGGGGGGCGCACTGGCATCGGACAGCTCTGAGCGTGCCTCCGGTGAAACATGGGGGCAGAGATCAAGCTCTGTCTTGCCAGCCGCGAGAGCCATTGCAAAGGCAAGGCATGTAGGGTATTTACAGTCTCCACAATTTGTTTTCGGGAGAAGCTTAAATATTTGAATTCCGGTTAGTCCCATTCAACACTCCTTATTCTAAGCTATTCACTAAATATAATTCACTATTCATTATTCCTGGACGCTATTCTTTATGCTTTTTACCATTCACGATTTACGATTTACCATTCACGGTCTTTCTACATAAGCGGTTCCATAGCCACACAGGGGTGGCCTTTCTCCGTGATATATGCGATAACTTCGTCTTCGGTCATTGCCACTGTTTCGTCAGCAATCATATCAGGAAAATCAGGAATGCCGAGTTCTTCGCCTCTCTTTTGTAAGCGCTCATAGATCTCCTCTTTCAACCTCTTCGGCATCCATACGATCCGGGAAAGTCCGCCGTCACCCTTCAAAAACTTCCTCTGGGTGATATTGTATTTGCTGTGACCAAGAAAGCCGGGCGTCTGTGCCCCTCCACCGATAGAACCGGCAAGGGTGGTAAACTTCATCCCGCAGGGGGTCATATCGTTGAAATCCCTGTCCACCGTCATGATCCCGTTACACATGGGCAGAATGGCGGCGATACATTCACAGCACCCGCAGGTTGTCATGGGATCAACCATAAGGCTGTAGAAGCTTACATTCTCTACTTTCTGGCGGGATGCTTTTTTCACATAGTCATTGCACCCCGTAAACTGTCCGAGCTTTTCATCGATACATTGGCCTTTAACAACAGGCTGGTTCGGCCCTTCGGGATTGATCTCATAAGCCGCCCGGCAGTCGAGCCAGTTATAGGCGCCGCAGAGGCCGGTCCTCTCAGGACTGACAATACAGACATGGTTGGGAGCAAAAGACTGACAAAGAATACACGAATAGAACGTATCAATGCTCTCGTCCGTCATACCTTCAACGCGGGCATCTCTGTGGGCATAAGTTGCCCTTGCCTTGTCAAGAATCTCTCTAACTTTTTCCTCTTCTGTATATATTTTTACCTGTACCTTATCAAAAATGGCGCCGAAATCCTGATGATATTTTGCGTGTATGATCTTCCCGATATCTTTCAGGGTAAACCCTTTTTCAACAGCCTGTTTTGAAATCCTGATCCATGCGATATCCCTCTGGCCAATGTGCATAATGCCCTGGGCCTGATTAATAAGATGGTGATTCTGCCGCTCCAGAATAGGTTCAAAATCCTCCTGGAAGTTCCTGCCGGCAACCTCGGCAACCATAGCAAAATTGAGCCTCGTGCCTGCCGTGACCTCTCCCACATCGGACCCTATGACCTCAATTTTGCCATCCTCAACCTCTTCCATCCTTCTTGTCGTTGTCCATTCAACGGCAAGGGTCTTTCCACCGCCAACCTCAAGGTATATGTCTTTTCCGCGTACCCTTTCGCCTTCAAATGCCGGTCCGTAGGAAACAGGAATAGGGACTTTTGCAACCTGGACTTTAAGACCCCTCACCTCTACGGCCTTTTGCACGATCTGATCATGGGGTATATTTGACACAACGTGTTCATAGGTACAGATACCTGTCGGTAAGACTTGAGGAATAGGAGTATCGGCAATCGTCGGAAAACCCCAATTGATAGCCCCTGCAGCGTTGGCATACCATTCGTCGGTAACGTCACCGAGGGCAAGCACAAAGGCATAGGTTCTGTCTTTATTGTAAATCAGGTTTCTTCTGAAATCGCCCGGCTTTATCCCGCCAAAGGCCATTGCCACGCGGCATGCAAAACCTATGGCAAAGACAGCCTGATAAATATCAGGTCCCAGAGAAGCAAGCCTGGTGGACCAGCCAACCTGTACACCAGCTTCCTGTAACTGCTGTGTAAAACGTTTACCACCATTCTCACCGCACATGAAGACATAGAGGTTCTTTTCCTGTAGTTCGAGGGCAATCTTTGCCGCTGTGGCCGCATCAGGGGCCGCCCCGACAATGGCCGCAAAACCGGGGGCAGTGCCGTCAACAAATTCCACACCCCTCTTTCTGAAAATAACATCGTTAGCAGCGCCGAGCCATATTGTCTTATCATTGGGATCTTCGCTGTTTATTGCATATCGGTCAGGCTCTTCGAGATAGCGGATAGCCTCAATGATCTCCTCCGCAAAAAATGTCGCCATTCCGGCATCAAGCGCCGGCGCCAGATATGGCAGCGGCACGTTTTCACGGACTGGCGGGGGAATCAGTTTTTTACAAATATCAAGGACACGCTTCATGTCTTCTATTTTTGAGACTCCTATACCGGTTATGGCATAGATAATAGGGAGATAGTAGGCGGTATTGGGAAAACCCACTTCCTGACCGGGACCAAACTTCTCAAGGGCTTCCCGGTATTTCTGCTCAGCCATATTGAAAATTTTATGAGCCCCTCTGATTGCAGCTGATGCAATGATCTTCGACATCAATACACCCCTCTTTCAATTCTGCCGTTATGATTTTTCATTCTCTGTCTCTCATTCAACATTTTTCATTCTGCATTGCATTAGTCGAGGGCCCTTCTCATGGCCATATCGTAGAGGACACGGTCACGGGCTTTATCGATTCCCAGGGCCTTCCTCTTCTTATCGATATGATCTATCATGAGGTGCGCTGCCTTCACGGGATCCATTTCAAAGGCCCACATACCTTTAAACATCTCCTCATATTCCTCGAAAAGGTGCTTTGTCACCTTTTCGCTTCCCATCGTAGGCCATGTTGTTCCGAAAACGGTAAAAACCCCTGAGGCAACAAAATAATGGCCTATGGCAAGGGCCTTTTCGCTCATCCATTCAGGGGCAGCGCCAGCCACAGGGAGGTCGCTTAAATCGTCACCGAGGCCGCCTTCTTTTACCATGGCAGCGGCAGCGATGAGGATGCGGGAATTATCGACACAGGCGCCCATATGAAGTACCGGTGGAATACCAATGGTTTCACAGACCTCGGCAAGCCCGGAACCGGCAAATTCCTTCGCTGCCTCAGGCGTAAGCAGTCCAGCTTTACCGCAGGCCATAGCAGCACAACCAGTCGTCAAAACAAGGACATCATTCTTTATCAGCTCTTTTATCATGGCAATATGGGCTGCATCGTGAGTCGTTCTTACGTTATTGCACCCGACAACACCGGCAACGCCGCGTATCCTTCCATTTGCAATATTATCGTTGAGCGGACGGTAACTGGCCCGGAAGAGTCCGCCCAGGAGATACGTGATCGTCTCGTGACTGAAGCCGGCAACCATATCCTGGCTGTGGCTTGGTATATAAACAGCATGTCTGCGGTTAGGATAGTTCTCTATGGCCATCTTCAAAATCTGTTTTGCTGTATCAAGACCCTTTTCCGGGTGGAATTCGATATGTGTAGCCCCCTCGATCATTGCTCTGTCAGAAGTTGTAACGAGTTTCGTGTGAAAACATTCTGCGACACCCTGAAGTCCCTGCATCTGACACTGCACATCGACGGTCATGAGGTCCACGGCGCCGGTAATGAGGGCAAGTTCCTGCTGGAGAAAATTTCCCGCAGAGGGTATACCGTGCCGCATGAGGACTTCATTGGCAGAACAGCACATACCTGTCAGGTTTATACCTGTTGCGCCTGCCTTTATAGCCATCTGTTTCAGCTCCGGATCTCTGCTCGCCACAACAAGCATTTCAGGCAAAAGCGGTTCGTGTCCATGGACAATAATATTGACCTGGTCCTCTTTCAAAACACCGAGGTTAATGGCGCCAAGTACCGGCACCGGCGTACCGAACATAATGTCCTGAAGATCCGTGGAGATCATTGACCCTCCCCAGCCGTCAGCAAGGGCAGTCCGGGTAGCCTGAAGGAGGATATGTTTGTAATCCTGATCAACACCCATGTGTGTCCTATGCATCATCTCGACCACTTCACGATCAATACCGCGGGGGGTAACACCATACTTTTTCCAGATCTCCTGACGTTTAAGGGGCGCCTTTTTGACGTAAACAAGCTCTCCGTCCTGCTTTCCGAATTCTGCGAGGGCCTTTTCTCCAAGCTCTATGGCAATCTCCTTCATCGGTCTGCCTTCTATTTCAATCCCGAAATCGAGGGCAACTTCAAGGAGTTTTATCTCGTCCTTAATGGAAAAACCCATTGTCTCGCCTCGGGCAGTTTTCAGGAATGTGCTGACAACTTCCCGTGCGTGATCAGAATGTGACGCGGTACCGGCAGCAATCTTGCGGGCAAAATTTCTCGCCACAACTGTTTCGATTGTTGCACCGCAGACGCCTACCCTCGCTTTTCCTTCATCTTTTTTAGAGCGCGGAAGCCTGCATGGCCCCATGCCGCATATTTTACAACAGCTTTCCTCAACCCCTATAGGACAAGGCTTCATCACATCGGCACGGCTGAAAACAGTACTGATATTCTCCCTTTCAGCCTTCTTGATAAGCTCAACAGTCGCTCCGTCAATACTTCTTTCCTTCTCTTCCGGCATAGTTCCTCCTTACGCCGTTAACTCCCGGATCATGTCATTAATCAGATTAATACTCTCCGGATGCCGCATAATAACGATATCGGCTCCTGCCATAAGCAGGCTCATAGCTGTCACAGATTCCATAAGCACAGAACGTTTCGTCTCATCCCCCAGCTTCGGCTCCTCATCCCTTCTGAGCCTCGTCTCCCTCGTTTTCCAGACCTCCGGGGCAATATTACAGGCAATAGGGTATTGTAATTTTGCATCCTCCTGAGTGAGCGCTGCCATTCTGTCCCTCTCCATAACCGAATAGGTATATTCAAGACCATATCCAAGCCCGCCCGTTGTGGGATCAACGACAATCTTTTCATCAACAACACCAAGGTTTCCGAGGAGTATATTTAATTGCTTCGCAAGATTGACATCGATGGGTGACGAAGCCATTACTACCTGACCATACCCGATAGACATAGCGCCAATCTGTTTATAGTTTTTCTCTGATACAGGACCAACGGCAACGTTCTTCCCTTCGCATGCTTCTGCTACTCTCCGCAATAGCTCCGCGTCCTTCTCGTCATTTGCCGTCCCCCAGACAATGACCGGCACAGAAATATTGTCTGTAACCCTTTTCACCACTGCAAGGACTTCTTCCACATCACGGTCCATACCGTTCGGGTCGGCGCTTTTAAGCTGTAAGGCAATCATCTCGGCCCCGTAAGTATCTATGCATTTTTGTGCCCATAAAAGAGGGTCATGAATGACATCCCTATACGGCTCTAAAGCCCAGTCCTGCCAATCGTCAGGCGGGTAATCACAGACCTCAAAGGCAACTTTCGGGGGATTGGGCATCTCACCTTCAAAAAGATAAAAGGGGTAACAGGATTCTCCGCCTATCTTCACTGCACTTTGCCCTGTTCCGATAGTAACTTCTTTTATTTTTCCCGTATATTTTATCTTTGGAATCTCAAAAGCCATTTATACCTCCTCACACTTCCTGCTTGCGTTTTTCACTTCCATACCAGTCCTTACTGTACCAATACCTAAGCGCTGATTTGAGGTAATTGACCTTTTCATCTCTTGTCTCAAGCTTAGCCCGCCAGTCGGAACATCCTTCAGCCTTGCCTGTTTCATAGGTCGCACCCAGTACTTTTACCTTTTTTCCGTCAAAATTTTCTTTTTCATCGTACTGATATTCATCGGCCATTATATCCTCCGTCAATCAATCTTGTTTTTCCGTTTCCTTCGTCCCTCGTCACCTGTCCTCCGCAGCATAGCGAAGGGGGGCTCGGTTTCTTCACCCATCACTCGTTTCTATCGAGCGTTCTCTCAAATATTGCATACGCATCGGCAAGGGCAATAGAGTTCATGGGAAGCTCAAATATGGACTTCCCTTCCCCGTCAGCTATAGCCAACTCCTCATCGTTGCTTACTGTCGCTGTATTTTCCATACTCTTTTCCTTCGCAATAGCTCGGAGTATGGGCCCGTCTTTTTCTCTTAAACGGTTAATAACTGTGCAGGTTTTCTTTATTTTCAATTTTAATTCCCCGATGAGCTTAAGTATCCTCGATGCCGTCAATATCCCCCTTGGGGTCGCATCGGAGACAACATAGAGTACATCGATATCCTGAGTCACAAGTCTGCTCATATGTTCCATTCCTGCTTCATTATCAACAACTACATAGGCATAATTACTCTTTAAGGCATCGATGGACTGCTTGGCAAGGCTGTTGGCAGCGCAATAACAACCCGGGCCTTCTGGCCTGCCCATAACAAGGAGATCAAAGCCCCCGGCCTCAATAACCGCTTCCTGTACCTTATATTCAAACCATACATCTTTCGTCATCCCTGCTGGCACATCCTTCTTCATAAGTTCCCGGGCTTCACCAATCGTCACGCCAACAGTGACACCGAGAACTTCATTCAGGTTAGAATTGGGATCTGCGTCAACAGCCAGGACAGGACCATTCTTTACCACTTCCACAAGATATCTCACCAGCATCCCGCAGAGGGTCGTTTTCCCTACCCCGCCCTTTCCCGCGACGGCAATTACCTTCGGCATTTCATACACCTTTCAGTCTCTCTATGACTTCCGGAAAAAGATTCTGGTCTGTGTGCGGCAAAAACATGGCTGCCATAAATTCGTCCATAAAGTTGTTGTTATTTGAAAGCTCCACATTGGTCATCATTGTGGCAACCTTTTGTGTCTCTAACCAGACATCGCTGTTGAGACAGACAAGGTGCACACCCAGCAGGGAGCCATTGCCCATAAATTGAAATTTATCGCCTGGTAATTCGGGCAGAAGCCCGATTACCTTCGCCTTTTCAACATCAATATAACGGCCAAATCCACCAGCAATAATAACCATATCTAAATCTGAAAAAGCAAGACCGGCACTGTCGAGTAACACCTTACATCCGGCATAGACGGCAGCCTTAGTCCTGATAAGGTTATCGAGATCAATTTCCGTGATAACAATATCTTTGTCGATTGCTGTTTCAGGCGCAAAACAGAGCACATACTCATATCCGTCCGAACCTTCCCTGACCCGGTTCGTCCCGGTATCCTTCTTGAATTTTCCCCTTTGATCGATCAAGCCTGCCTCAAGGAGTCCCGCCACGATGTCGATGAGGCCGGAGCCGCATATACCGGAAGGTTTTGCCTTCCCGACGGTGAAGACCATCGGTTCATAGGTTGACGGGTTTATCCTTACCTGTTCTATGGCCCCCGGAGATGCCCGCATGCCGAACTGGATACCGCCGCCCTCAAAAGAAGGGCCTGCGGAACAGGATGCCGACAGAAGCCATTCATTATTCCCAAGAACAAGTTCTCCATTGGTCCCGATATCCATAAAAAGCGATACCTTTTCCTGTGCTTGCATGCCTGATGCAAGCACACCACCGACAATATCTCCTCCAATATAGGAAGCAACACAGGGGAGTGTATAGGCTGGCACATGTTCCTCCACTGTAATACCAAGGTCACGTGCCCGGACCGGTGGGAAAGATGTCGTTGCAGGTATATATGGCGCAAGCATGATATATGTGGGGTCAATCCCGAGTAAAAGATGAGTCATAGTAGTATTGCCGGCAAAAACCATAAGCGATATCTCATCGCTTCTCACTCCGCCTGCTGTGAGCAATTCCTCAATAATACCGTTAATGGTCTTTACAACAATTCCCTGAAGTTTCTTTAATCCGCCTTTTTTCCGTGTATACATGATCCGTGAGATAACATCCTCACCATAGCTTATCTGGCTGTTGTAATCTGCCGCCTCTGCCATAACACGCCCTGGAACCGATTCTTCTTCTGACTCCTGACCCCTTCTGACTCCTGACCCCTTTGCGCTCACATCGATAAGCCTGCCGCACACCGTTGTCGTACCGATGTCGATGGCTATGGCATACATATCGGCTGTCCTGTTTCCCGGCTCAACATGGATGATTTCACAATCCCCGCCACTGTTTACCATCGTCACGGTAATTTTCCATTCGCTCTCGCGCAGCATTCTGCCCAGCTTTTTTATAATCTCAAGGGATGCCACATAAGTGTTCCCAGGCATTAAGACACTTATTTCCCGTGTAATTCTGCCAAAATCAGAGATATTGTCTTCCGGGACTGGTTCCGGCAGCTCCATATAGAGCTTTGACACAAGAGGTTTCACCGGGGTTTTTGCTAAAAGTCCCTTCTTTTGAAAATCAGAGGTAATATGAGTGTCTTTTATGGTCCTCTTCAGAATACTTTTATCAATTTGTGATTCAAGGGGGATTTCTACAACTATATCACTGTGTATAGTTGTTTGACAGGCCAATCTTGTCCCCGCTTCATATTCATCGAGACTAATCTTCGGTGATACCGGCGATGCAGCATTACCTTCCAGGATCTTAACCTTGCATTTACCGCAGGCGCCGTTTCCACCGCATGATGCGTTAATATGGACACCGGCCATCATAGCGGCTTCCAGTATGGTTTGACCCTCTTCCACCGGGAACGATCTTTCTATGGGCAGAAATTTGACCCTGTATTCTTTCAGCATATTCAAAGAACAATAATTATAACAAATCATATCTGTTTTTAACACACTATATTTTCAACAGCCATCATGTCAGACCAAATATCATGGAAATGAGAGTTATACCGGCGTTCAATATCATAAATAATTTTGAATACTAATGGGAATAATAACATTATGTAAATCTTATCAACGTGATTACGGTTGACAATCGGTGTTAATTAAGATAAAATGTTCACCATACTGAATTATGTACAACGCACCGGTCATAAAAAAAACCTTTGAAGTCTTAAAGCTCATCGTCGATAGCAACAAGTCCCTGGGCGTTACCGAAATCTCTACAACATTATCACACAGTAAAAGCACTGTTTTTGGAATCTTGAAAGCACTTCAGGACATGGGCTTTATTACAAAGAGCAAAACAACCAAACGTTACACCATCGGGCAGGAATTGTTTAAACTATCCAAGAAGGTGCTTCAGGGTGATGTGCTTACTACAATTGCACGGCCTTTCCTGGAAAAACTTGTTGAACTCGTTGACGAAACAGTCTTTCTCTGTACGAGAGAAGACGGCATCGCTAAAGTCCTCGATACAATAGAAACAAGTAAAAAACTGAAGATTTCATCACCGGTAGGAACAAAATTTCCCATTACATCAGCAGCTTTCTGCAAGGCATTTCTTTCAGGTATGGACAATACAGCGGCGAGAAACTTTCTGAAGGAGCGGGGGCTTCCAAAATATACGGAACACAGCATTACTGATATCGATCGCTTCCTCGAAGAAATAGAGAAAACAAGACAAACAGGGTACAGCCTGGACCTTGAAGAGTACCACATGGGGGTCAGGGCAATTGCGGCCCTTGTGTATGAAAACAACTATCCGGTAGTTTCTGTCTGTATCATCGGCTTTACGGGGTCTATGACGGATGATAAACTCGGCAAGATGGCCAAACACCTCACAAATACCGTCCTGGAGATCTCAGACCGCCTATCGCAGTAATACCAAGGTGTACTGTTCAATAAAACTTATTTTTAAACAGCGAGGTTATGCGGATAAAGAAAAACCGGCGCCATAACGCCGGGCAAGGCCCAGATAATGTTCTATCTCTTCGGCCTTCCCTCTCTTTATTGCCCCTTTTATATAAACATTACACTTTTGTGTAAGCTCAACTATAGCCGCATCGCGCATAGTCTCACTCAACGTGCCGCTTTCCAGCGCCTTTGCAATGCTCTCAATCCTGAAACTGTCCATCGCAGGGTATCGCCTCGAAAGCTGATCTTCGTGGCCTCCACGTTTTATAATAAGCGGTTTTTCGATAAAAAGAACAGGGTATTGCGAAGTAACCCGAAGCCACATATCGTAGTCCTCACAGACAGGCATAGATTCATCAAAAAAACCGACTTTATCAAATATATCCCTTTTTATAAGCACTGAAGAAGGACTGATAATGCAAAGGGGAAGGCATTTCTGAAAGATATGGCCGGAATATTTTCTGTGACGCAATTTCTGGTTCAAATGCCGGCCGTTTCTCAGCCATATTTCATCGGTATAGGAAATATCGTAGCCGCCTTCATGCATCATTCCCATCTGGATAGAGAGTTTCTTTTTCTTCCAGAGATCATCTACATCAAGAAAGGCGACATGGCTGCCCTGGGCAGCTTCGATACCTTTATTCCGGGCACTGCTGATACCGCCATTTTCTTTCCGGATATACTGCACGGGAAGCCCCGCGATCTCTTCATGAGAGGAGTCTGTCGAACCATCGTCAATGACAATGACCTCTTTATCTCTATAATCCTGGTTCAGCACGGACAAGACTGCATCTTTCAAAAAGGCCCGTCGGTTATAGGTAGTAATAATTACAGAAACCATGATAACCCATAGGTCACAGGGACGCATGGCTCATGCCCCAGAAACGCCTCACGACTGCACTTCGTGATATACATCATGTTATAATCTTTCAAAATCCCTGACACTTTTTCTCTGCCCTCTATCTTGCGGTTTTTATTCTGTGATTAGAGACCTGTGACTTGAAACCTGTGACTTGAAACCTGCGGCTTGAGACGCTTCCCTCAAGTTTTACGGATCTGCCGGAGGCGAAGCTTTAATTGAAGTTCCCGCGGCCCTTGAGCTAAATCAACTGACCAGACAGGCATTATCAAGGTGCTCTGATAGTTTCTCTCAAAACCACTTTCTGAAAGCGATACCACTTCAACGGGGAAGGTCCAGATTTCCTGCGGCATATCCCACTGGAGCGAAACATCAACATTCTGATAGGGATCATGGCATGTTACGGTTTGCGAGGGAGCCAATGTTTCCTTTATGGTAAGCGGATATCGGCCATTCTCTGTTTCCATATAGCGGTCTCCGCCGCTTCCGAGAAAAGCAAAGTTAAACTCAATTCCGATGAGAAAGGGTTTCTGAACGTCGCCCTCTATCCGGTATGCAACAAGCATTTCTCCATAACTTTCTCTGAGAAGTATATCTTTTTTAATGGCAAGCGGTTGCGGTATGCCGTCTTTCCAAAAGTGGCCCTTACGCTGAAGGGTAAGAGTAACAGCCTTTTTCGTTTTTTTAAGAGTTGCTTCATAAGGCTCTTTTACAAAATCACCCGGTTCATAATAAGCGCACTGGTAAAAGGCCTCCAGAGTGGCATCTTCTCCCATAACATGGTCGACGAAAGAAGCCCGCCGGTACCAATCGTACTGGAGATACTTATCAAGACCTTCTTCTTTTGCAAGGATCATATCATGGATCGTCTTCGTGCCATCGGCAGCGTTCGGCGACAGGGCTTCTTTTATCTTTTCATGATACCCTTCATATCTGCGTTTCAGGGTGGCCATAATATTCACCGAGGAAGGCTTATAATCAAGCCCGTAGAGGGCTCCGCCTTCTCTCAGAAAGAATGATGCCTCAAGGGTATTATTAGTGAGTACGACCTCGTCATGGCCATCAATGTTGATATCCTCAATATAACCGTCGACAAAGGGCTTTTTCGGATCAAGAAGTTTTTGAGCTTCAATGAGGTGCTCATAGACCGACGCCCTCAGGTGCGGCAGATAGAGCCCGCCAAATACTCCATGCCAGTAGCTGTCGTTTGCCTGGGCCATGAGTATATGTTTTTTTGCTTTCTGGTTGTTCTTCGCCTTCTTCGACAAACGGCACATCTTTTTGTGCATATCATTGCTTTCAGAATACTTTATAAGAAAATACTTATAATAGCCGCCTTTCAAGAATTTCTCATAAGGAATATCGGTTTTGTGGAGCAATTCTCCATACTCTTTCGCAAGCCTCGCAGGCAAACTCCATTCTCCCATCTCTTTATACGACGCGCAATCGAGATAAATACGTTCTTTAGGCAGGTTTTCAGCAATATATTCACTAAACGTAACAGTTTTCAGCCAGGATTTGTTTTCTGTCAAATACTGAAAAAAGGATTGGAGCCATTTCTCTGTATAGACAGAGTCAAAGGTACCCGGCCAGAGACCGAACTTTTCACCGTCATCGCCGAAGACAACAAGGTCGCCGCCCTCTTTTTCCACGGTCCTGAAATATTCATCGAGAATATTCAAGGGCTTAAAGGGGATTGCGTAACGGAGAGATTCAAGACCCGGAAAAATAAACAACTGGTGTCCCTCGAATTCAGTTATGAAATAACCATAGAGGTCCTCATCGCCTAATCCTATTGATTTGAAATGATTATCATCGACAAGCGTGTATGAGATACCTGCCTTATTCAGTACTTTGGGAATCTGCGGTTCGTAGACTCTTTCTGCCAGCCACGCGCCTTTCGGTTTCACATGAAAAACATCTTCGATCAAACCCCTGTGCATCTCTACCTGGGCAATTCCATCTTCCTCCGACAGAAAAGCAAGTATCGGTTCGTACATGCCTCCCGATACGATCTCAAGCTGGCCCCTTTCCCGGAGCCCTTTGAGGAGGTCAATATAATCGGGCTTATTTTCACAGAGCCACGAAAGGAGGTAACCGGAAAAATGGAGATTGATTTTAATGTCAGGGAATTCTTTTAATACATTAAAAAAAGGCATATATGCACGCATATATGCCTCCTCAAGGATATAATCCATATTTCCGACTGGTTGATGATTATGTATACATAGTATAAATTTCATTCCAGTTTCTTTTAATGGCGGGGTCGACGAGACTTGAACTCGCGGCCTCCGGCGTGACAGGCCGGCGTTATAACCAGCTTAACTACGACCCCGCGTAATATGCATAATATGGTAGGCGGAACAGGTTTTGAACCTGCGACCCTCGGCTTGTAAGGCCGATGCTCTCCCGCTGAGCTATCCGCCCAATGCTCGTAACTATAGCAGGTTCATTATGGAATGTCAACCAGTGACGCGCTTTAATCACGCGATTTCTGCCTCTTCCTCATAAATAAGTATGGGTCTTTCCTGATTGACAATTACTTCTTCACTGATAACACACTCCTTAACATTGGAGAGCGACGGTATTTCATACATCACATCGAGCATGACCTTTTCCATAATAGACCTTAAGCCCCTGGCGCCGGTCTTCTTTTTCATGGCATCCTTCGAAATACCACGAAGTGATCCTTCGGTAAAGGTAAGCTTGACGTTCTCCAGATCAAAGAGTTTCTTATACTGTTTCACGATTGCGTTTTTCGGTCTCTTTAAAATTTCAACAAGGTTTTCTTCACTCAGCTCTTCCAGGGTAGCTGTAATGGGGAGCCTGCCTATGAATTCCGGAATAAGGCCATATTTTAAGAGATCTTCCGGCTGTATTTCCCGAATGAGGTCCGAATACTGTTTGTCCCGACCGCCGTGGACATCAACGCCAAATCCAATACTCTTCTTGCCGATCCTCGATGCAATAAGACTATCAATGTTATGGAAAGCGCCTCCGCATATGAAGAGGATATTCGATGTATCTACTTTGATATAATCCTGCTGCGGGTGCTTCCTCCCGCCTTTCGGCGGTACATTGGCAACTGTTCCTTCTATGATCTTTAAAAGTGCCTGCTGGACGCCCTCTCCCGAAACATCCCTCGTAATAGACGGACTGTCGGTCTTTCTCGCAATCTTATCAATCTCATCAATATATACAATCCCTTTCTCGGCACGCTCTACGTTGTAATCAGCAGATTGCAGGAGATAGAGGATAATGTTCTCAACATCCTCACCGACATAACCTGCTTCCGTCAATGTCGTTGCATCGGCAATAGTGAAGGGCACGTGGAGCAATTTGGCAAGCGTCTGCGCCAGAAGGGTTTTTCCGGAACCGGTCGGTCCAATGAGGAGGATATTACTCTTCTGTATTTCTATATCATCAAACTGCGTTCTCGATTCAATCCTTTTGTAGTGGTTGTAAACTGCAACGGAGAGAACTTTTTTTGCGTGGTCCTGACCTATGACGTAATCATCGAGGAGCTTTCTGATTTCGTGAGGTTTTGGAATGGAGGTCTTGATGTAATCAAAACGCTCCTTCTTGGCCTCTTCCTGAATGATTTCATTGCAGAGTTCGATGCATTCGTCACAAATGTAGACCATAGGGCCGGCAATCAGTTTCTTTACTTCATCCTGGCTTTTACCGCAAAAGGAACAATTCAATTTGATTGTCCTCCCGTTTGTTTTTTTAATCATTGCTACAACCTCTTTTCAAGTATTTGATCTATAATGCCATATTCAACAGCCTGTTCGGCGCTCATGTAATAATCACGTTCCGTGTCTTTCTCCACCTTTTCAATAGGCTGGCCCGTATGGTACATAAGTATTTTATTCAATTCTTCCCGCATCCGCAAGATTTCTTTTGCCTGGATATCAATATCGGTCGCCTGTCCCTGCACGCCTCCGAGGGGCTGATGGATCAATATCCTTGAATGGGGGAGTGCATACCTCTTACCCTTTTCTCCACCGGCAAGCAGTACCGCGCCCATACTCGCCGCCTGACCGATACAGGTCGTTACGATAGGAGCTTTCACATACTGCATGGTATCATAAATGGCGAGACCGCTTGTAATGTGGCCGCCGGGACTATTGATATAAAGATATATTTCTTTCGAAGGATCTTCTGATTCAAGAAATAACAACTGCGCAATGATCACATTCGCAATAGAGTCATCAACAGCCGTACCAAGAAAAACTATTCTCTCTCTGAGAAGACGGGAATAAATGTCATAAGCTCTCTCTCCTCTGCCATCCTTCTCTATAACAATCGGCACGAGGTTCATGCTTTCTCCTTTATAACCGCGCTCTCTTTCAAGAAACTAATGGTCTTCTCCTCTATAATGGTGCTTTTCAGACCACCCATCAGATTATACTGCTCATAAATATTCTTAACTTCATTGTATGTTTTATTTGTTTCTTCTGCAATCTTTTTTATCTGTTCTTCCACGTCTTTATCGTCAGCGGTGATACCTTCTTTCTCACCGATCTGTGCCAACAGCATTTCAACCTTCAACCTGTCTTCTGCCCTTTTCCCGAATTCTTCCCTCATCCGCTCTTTTATGGAAGCCATTTCTTCTTCGGAAAGTTTGCCTGACTGATAGCGTGACGCCGTTTCTTCTATCATGCCTTCCAGTCTTTTCTCCAGGAGCCGCTTCGGCACAGGCACTTCAAGGTCTTTGAGCATGGTTTCCATGATCTTTTGCGTAATCTCTCTCTGCCTGTTATTTTCCTTCTCTTTTAACAGTTCTGCTTTTGTCCCCTCTTTTAAGGCATCGGTGCTGTCATAGTTCAAGTCTTTTGCAAAATCATCATTAACCGGCGGCAGTTTTTTCTGCTTGATCTCCTTCACAGTCACTTTAAAGATAAGCGTCTTTGACGCGATACTCTTATCGGGATAATCTTCCGGGAAGGGCATCTCTATGTCTTTTTCTTCATTTTCTTTCATACCGACAAGCGCTGCTTCAAACTCAGGCATGAGCCTCGCATTCCCCAATTCAAGCGGATATGCCTCAGCCATCACTTCTTTCACGGGCTCACCGTTATGATACCCCTGGTACTTGATAACCACAAAATCGCCTGATTCTGCTACCGCGCCTTCACTTTTCGGGATAATCTCGGCATGCATCTGCTGGAGACCTTCGACCCTTTTATCAACATCTTCATCACTCACGGCAACCTGCTCGATTTCAATTTCTATCCCTTTGTATAGGGGCAACTCGATTTCCGGCATCACTTCACATTCAAGCGTATAGCCCGTTTCACCTTCTTTTTCCAGAAACTCCACTATGGGTTCCATGACAGGTTCCACTTTTGCCTCAAGAAGGGCCGCATACATAGTATTTTCAACCATTTTTTTCTTTGATTCTTCGTCAATATAGTCTTTGTAGTATTGCGTGATAATAGGTCTCGGAATCTTACCCGGTCTAAAACCTTTTATTTTTGCATTTCTTTTTACTTCATTGTAAATGGCTTCTCTTATTCCATCAACAGTTTCCACGGGAAGCAGCACTTCCACCTTTTTCCGTACGCTGTCAAGCGTTTCAACCTGAACTTTCATTCCATCCTCCAAAATATGCAAAGGGGAGAGTACAAAACCCTTATAAGTGCCTTATTATAAACGGAACTGCTTAAATTATCAATCATTTTAGGATAGACAACGGATATCACTACGTAAAAGCGAGGGGGCTCTTCCTTCTTTCCGTCTATTTCACAAATTAATTAATTATTTATTGATGTTTTTCAGTTGTTCTAATAATACCGGTATGTTTCTCTGTATCGAGTCCCAGACTATTTCGTCTTCAACAACATCGTAACTATGAGCAATAACATTTCTGAAGCCGATAATTTCCTTCCAATTATCGATACGCTCAGCTTCGCCGATTATTTCGAATTCTCTTTCGACCGCCGCCTTGGTCTTCAGATCAGCGCAATATTCGGCTTCCTTCATGCCTCCGGTAAACTCCAATATCAGTTGACAAGCCCTAATTGCATCTTCTACGGCAACGATCGGATCATGCTGCATAGATTTTCCTGATATTTGAAAAAATGTAGGTCTTGATCAGTCTGTTCTTTATTGCTTTGGGCATTACAATATCAACGGAACGATTAAAGAGAGTTTCCAGCTCAAATTTTATATTCATATATCTTGAAAGTCCATTTTCCGCATCAGTCAGCTCTAACAAAAAATCGATGTCGCTGTTATCGTCGAATTCATCGAATTCATCCGATATGGCGCTGCCAAAAGCGACAAGACTCTTCACGCGGTATGTACGACATATTGTTTCAATTTCATCTTTGTATTTTTCAAATGGATACATACATTTATCCTGAATAGATCAATTATTTACATAATGTATAAGCAATGCACAAAAGAAGCAAGCACAAATTAGTTCCCGTAGAAAAAGTATGTTGTCTTCCCTCGTCCAAGTCCTGTCTCGCAGGACGGTCGTCCTACGTCCCAGCGCAGCGATCGTCACCTGTCCCCCGCAGCATCAGCGAAGGGGGGTGCGGTCTTCTCCTCATCGTGCCATACAGATAAGTCGTTGCGGATCAACTTCCTCTCTGAGGATACGGAGTTCCTCGTTGGTCGGCTCTTTCGCTTCCTGTGCCTTTGACGTATCAAGGGCAAAACCTGTATTTTCTCTAATCTGTTCGATAGTAACACCGGGGTAATATTCTGCAAGGTACATCGCCTTTGTGTCCGGGTCAAATTTCATCACACCGAGGTCAGTGACCACAGCAATAGGACCACCCCTTTTCAAGCCAAGTTTTTGACGTGAGTCTCCGCCCCGATACCATCCAACACTGGTCAGATAGTCAAGCTTCTCCACAAAACGTTTCTTTTCGTGCTTCATAAAAGCGATAAAACCTGACGCGAGGGATGCCGCATCTGCGGCGCCGCCGCTTCCGGGAAATCTCTTCTTCGGTCGATGGTAATCGCCGATCATAGTCGTATTCAAGTTACCGTATTTATCTATCTGGGCAGCTCCAAGGAAGGCTATCGTGCGGAGTCTCCTGTGACCCACAATGGAGAATGCCTCAATAAGTCCTGAGTTGAGGCATGTTCCGGACATAACACGCAGGTCCGCGACAGCCATGGGGATCTCGGTAAGCGCCGGGTCAATACCTCCCGTTTCAAAAAAAACAACGGCCTTCGGTGCATAGATACGCTTTGCCGTTGTCGCCGCGAGCATGGCAACACCGGTTCCGGCAAAAATAATATCACCATCACTGACAAACCTGCCGGCGGCAAGAGCCATTATCTCGCTATCGCTGTAGTGCATCACTATTGCATCCTCTACTTTCTTTCAAGTCCCGGGGTGTAGCCGAGTATTGGATCTGCTTTGATCGCAAGAAGCCTTTCTTCTCCGATCTTTTCAATATATTCTTCATGGGACCCAACACCGTAGACCCATTCGTCAAGGTACTCCTTGAAGAGATCGTCATCACCGGCGGCTTTCTTGTAGTGATTAAGATGCACAGGGTCGTAATCATAAAAGGTAAAGCATCCTGTGGGGTGAGCGCCATAGGGAACTTTTATAATGGCATCGATAAAAAAAGGCGGCAGCGTATTCTGATCAGGATCAAGACGGATAGATGACCGGGGGACAATCTCCTCACAGGTCACAATAACCCTGTCAGCAGCCTTTGCCTGTTCCCCATCAGCAAAAGTCAGCCCTTTGATCCTCACTGTTCCATCTTCTCCGACATACTGGGCATGAAGTATGGCCACATCAGGCGTTAAGGCAGGGAGCAGAATTACATCCTCCTTTTCTCTATTAAAAGGATTCCGGATAATCTCGTATTTCCTATTGGCGACTTTCGGTTCTTCTCTCACCTCAGGGGAAAAACCTTCCTCATTGAGAAGATCTGAACCAAGTCCTGATTTAGTAGGTATAAAAGGCATCCCAAGGGCGCCGGCAAGAAAGCGAAGACTCATCTGGTAGTTCGAGTAGTCTTCGAATTCTATCTCTCCCCTCTCGATGGCCTTTTGAAAACGGATGCATGTCGGCGCGTAACGGCCATTGCCGCCATATGCGATCTCAAGTCGTTTTACGCAACCTGCTCCGATAAGCACATCGAGGGCCTGGCCGTTTGAATGGCAAACGAGGTGGATATCTCTCACCCGCTGACGGACAATCTCGTAAATAATTGCCATAGGGTTCCGGGTAACAGTAAACCCGCCCAGCGCAATCTGGCTGCCATCCCTGATAAAACGCCTAACAGCCTCCTCAAGGGTCATGAGTTTATTAGCAATTTCAGGATATATATTCATGATGACTTCATTATAGTATTAATTCCATTCCCAAATCAACGCGCTATCTTTGTTGGCAGCGTCGTCGGTTTCCTCAACGTATTTATAATACGCCTCGTCGCCTTCTCCTTGCCGCCTCAATATCATCGTTGATTTAGAAATGGAAGAAGACAACCGTCTGTGAAGTTAAATCGCAGTTTTCGTCAACAAGTGCACAGAGTGACCGTATCGGGGATACTGCAAATACGGGAGGAGATAAGCCGGGGAGAGGTGTCACAGGCTTATATCAGCGCTATTCAGCGCCACAAATGTAAGCCTGTTGGAATGTATTATTCCTTCAACAATTTATGATCTGATCATTAGTTTACTGCAATGACAGCAGGTACGAGTGCAGATTGACCTTGGCTTTACCAAGCCCCATCTTGTTTCTGATGTGGTGACGGTGGAGGCCTATGGCGCTCCTGGTCACTTTCATGATATCTGCTATCTCCTTCGTTGTCTTCCCTTCCCTGATGAGCGTTGCCACCTGGATTTCCTTTGGCGTAAAATGGTATTGCTTGGAAGTCACCCTTTGGAGAAATGACGAGAAAACATTTGCAACAGTAGTTTCGATGATCTCAAGATAAGTCGCCTGTTCCGCTGTAAGAGGCGTATTTTTCAGCTTTGCAAGGTATGGGAGGACAAGTTCTTTCACATTGGATTGTATCTTCTCCTCAAGGAGCTTCTTATCTTCCTCACCCCGGACAAGAAGTTTCTTGAGGACATCGTTTATCTCCTCAAGACCTTTTTTTACTGCTCCGCCTTCTTTTTCGTTGGATTTTGCTGTTGATTTCATAATAATCACCTCGCATGATGCTTTCACACAAATGTATGATCAAGCTGAATAACAATAACGAACGTCTAATCTAAATATAACAAAGTGGTTTGTCAAGATATTCTTACAACCCATAAAAAAACCTCGTAAGCATCTCATTTATCAGGACCTTTTCTGTAAAATTCCAGAAATATACAAATACTGCCTTCAAAAACCACTTCCGCCTCCTGATCATTTCGACGTTCATAAAAGATATTCTTCTGTAATAGCATACATAGTATACCCATGCGTGTCAGAGAGATTCACTCAAAATCAATCCTTACGTTCGATGCGCCCATGGCTTGCTGCAGGTATTCAGAGAAATGAACCTCCCTGCAGCAAGCTGCAGGGTATCTGCAGAATAAGGAGTTGTTCTCCCTCACCCTGCCCTCTCCCTCAAGGGGCGAGGAAATTAAGGTTACCCCGCAGCAAGCTACGGGGAATCGTTAATTTGAAAAGAGAGATGTTCCTGTGGGTCTTCTTTTCAAGTAAGAAATATTCTTTATATTTTACTAATAACATGGTAAAAGTTCCGATGCTCGATATATCTCTTGGTCAGGTCGGTGAATGCACCTATACAGCAGCCGCCTGACGGCAAAAGCAGCATTATCACTCTCACTGATCCTGTTTTCGGGCCTCCTTCAGGCCCAGACACCGGAAAAAACAGCAGGACAGCAAGCCGATGGAGAGGAGCAACTCACAATTGTCGCCGTCGGGGACATTATGATGGGGTCAACTCATCCCTCCAACAAACTTCCACCTGAAGACGGAAAAAATATCTTTGATGGCGTCAAGGTGAAACTGCAGCAGGGGGATGTCATCTTCGGCAATCTCGAAGGGCCGCTCATCGACAACGGCATTCCGGAGAAATGCAAAGAAGATAAACGTCAGTGTTTTGAATTCGTAACGCCGGTACGGTACGTCAATTATCTCAAAGAAGCAGGTTTCAACATCGTCAATATTGCGAATAATCACACCTTCGACTGCGGTCTCACAGGTGTGGAAAATACCATCAACACATTGAAATCAAACAACATAGAACCAACCGGCGGAGAGACCCTTGGCCGCTTGCAGGTAAAAGGTAAACGCATCGTCGTTGTCGGTTTTTCCTTTACACTGAGCGACCATGCCTATTCCATAAACGACATCGACATGGCACAAGAGATAGTCAGAAAACTGAAAGAAGAAAATGATATCATTATCGTCTCCTTTCATGGCGGCAGCGAAGGGAAGTCGGCATTACATATATCCAACACCAATGAAATATTCCTCGGAGAAAAGAGAGGAAATGTCATGCAATTCTCACGGGCGGTCATCGACGCAGGGGCTGATCTGGTATTGGGGCACGGGCCTCATGTGCTGCGGGCACTTGAAGTTTACAAGGGTAAATTTATCGCGTACAGTCTCGGTAATTTTCTGACCTATAAACTATTTAACGTGAAAGGTCTAAGCGGCCTCAGCGCTATCCTGACCGTCAGGATAAACGCGCAGACCGGCATGTTTACCGGGGGCACTATCGTTCCTGTAAAACTCTCAAAAGACGGTATCCCGGAATTCGACCCTCAAGGCAAGGCAAATAAACTGCTCAAGCAGCTGACGGCAAAAGATATTCACGACAACATGCTTGTGATTAACGAAGAAACCGGCGTTTTATCTTTGACACAGTAGCCATTTCATCACAAAAGAAAACAGGAAAGATCAATTACGGGTTGATTATCTTCAGTCCCAGGAAGTTCTCCATGTGATCAAAGTCCCTGTCGTCATGTAGCAACGACAGTCGGTAATGGATACAGAAGGTTCCGATCATAACATCGATGGTCTTCCTTACGGTAATACCTTTCTTCCGCAAGGCCCTGTAATTCATCGCGCTCTTCAATGCCAATTCCTGTCCTCCCATCGCCATAAAGGGGATACGCAGAAGGAGGTCCTTTGCCGTCTTGAAGTCCTTATCACTTTGGAACCCTTGAAGCACTTCGGTCAGGATGAGATCACCTATTATGATGGGGACATTCCCGAGCGAAGCATCCAACCAATCTGTTTGGACTGTTTTCTTGCCGTTGAAGTAGTCGATCCACACAGAGGAATCAACGAGAATCATTTGTCTGACCGCATTTCATCGAGGCTGCCGGTCCATTTGAGTTTTCCCCGAAAACGCTTAATTTCCTTTTGGTTTTTTAACTGAATCAACAATTTCAGCCCTTCCTCTATGGCGCCCTTCTTTGTCTTCAGACCTGACGCTTTGAGGGCTGATTCCATCAAGCTATCATCAAGGACAACATTCGTTCTCATTTTTGCCTCCTATGTGTATCCATTATCAATATTATACACATCGAAGGGCTTATTGGAAAGATTTTGTTTATGAAATTGGACCTTAAAGAAGCGTACTCGCGAGTGAAATCTGTCTCAATCCGGCCAAAAGAAGCGCTCCAGGTCGGCCTGATTACTTTGTTACGTGATTTAACGAACAAAATCTCATAAAAATAGTGTAAAATAAGGAAAATGTAGTTTATTGCTGAGGAGAACGTTTATGAACAATACAAAGAACCGTGGAAAAATAATGATAATCGGGGCTGGCGGCGTGGCCACTGTTGCGGTGCACAAATGCGCGCAGGTCCCGGAAGTCTTCAAAGAAATAGTGCTTGCAAGCAGGACCCTCTCTAAATGTGAGGCAATTCAAGGCGATATCAAAAAGCGTTACGGAAGGGACATTCAGATAGCGCAGGTGGATGCTGACAATGTGCCGGAACTGACAGCGCTTATCAATAAATACCAACCTTACCTTGTGCTCAATCTCGCCCTCCCCTACCAGGACCTCCATATCATGGATGCCTGCCTTGCCGCGGGAGTCCACTACATAGACACCGCAAATTATGAGCCCCTCGACGAAGCCCACTTTGAATATAGCTGGCAGTGGGCATATCAGAAACGGTTCAGGGAAAAAGGGCTCATGGCCGTTCTTGGTTCAGGATTCGACCCCGGCGTGACCAATGTCTTTACCGCCTATGCAAGCAAGAACCTCTTCGACGAGATCAATTATCTGGACATACTGGACTGCAACGCCGGAAGCCACGGCCATGTCTTTGCCACAAACTTTAATCCTGAGATCAATATCCGGGAAGTGACCCAGGTGGTGCGCCACTGGGAAGGCGGGAAATGGATTGAGACACCGGCCATCATCGATGAGGGCAGCGTCCATTTCAGCTTTGATTACCCCATAGCGGGTGCAAAAGAAAGCTATCTCCTCTACCACGAAGAGCTGGAGTCCCTCGTTCTCAATATTAAAGGGATGAAACGGGCCAGATTCTGGATGACCTTCTCCGAGAATTACCTTACCCATCTGAGGGTGCTGCAGAACGTGGGTATGACACGTATAGATGAAGTTGATTACGAAGGCAGTAAGATCGTTCCCATCAGGTTTCTTAAAGCATTACTCCCCGAACCGGCTTCCCTGGGCACGAAATATACCGGCAAGACCGTCATCGGCAACATTATGACCGGGAAAAAGAACGGACAAACCATTACCCGCTATATCTACAATGTCTGTGATCATGAAGAAGCATTCAAGGAGACAGGAACACAGGCCATCGCCTATACAACGGGCGTCCCCGCAATGATCGGGGCCATGATGCTCATGACAGGGGTCTGGCAGGGTGTTGGCGTGTACAATATTGAACAGCTCGATCCTGACAAGTTCATGGAGGCGCTCAACAAATACGGTCTTCCCTGGCAGGTAGTGGAATGCGCAGCGCTGCCGGATAAGGTATAACGCATGACAGCCGATAAGCGCATTGAAGAGATCATTCGGGCGATTTCGGCTAAGGATACCAATGCCGCAGACATGTACCACGCTCTGTCCGGTGAAACAAGACAAAAAGTGCTGAAGACACTGAGTGCTGACGGGTTAAAGACGCTCACAAAATTAATTAAAGAAAATAAGAAAAAACGCTTTGCCGTAGCAAATAAGCGGTTCCTTGAAATCGCTGCCGGGGATGTCACAACACCGGTGTATCTTATCGATGAAACACTCATCGAAGAAAACATGCGGGTTTTGCAGTATGTAAAAGACCGCACAGGCTGCAAGATATTCCACGCCCTGAAATCATACGCATCATTTGCCACATTTCCCATGATGGCGAGATATCTGGACGGCACCTGCGCGAGCGGTCTCAATGAAGCTCGACTCGGCTACGAAGAATTCAAAAAAGAAGTCCACACCTTCGGCGCGGCATACACAGACAAAGAAATTGCGGAGATACTTAGATGTTCCAACTCCATCATTTTCAATTCCTTCTATCAGCTTGAGCAATACGGGAAAGCAGCATGGAAAAGCGGTGTCCAGATCGGTCTCAGGGTCAATCCTGGATACGCCGAGGTGACAACAGATATGTACAACCCCTGCTCGCCCAATTCGAGACTGGGGATCATCCAGGAGATCTTCAACAAGGAATTCCCCAAACACAAGGGTATCATAGACGGGCTCCATTTCCATGCCATGTGCGAGCAGAATTCAGACGTCCTTGAACGGATCCTGAAGTCCTTTGAAAAGCTCTATAGACCATACATAAAGGGACTGAAATGGGTCAATTTCGGAGGCGGACACCACATAACCCGTGACGATTACGATATTGGGCTGCTCATAAGGCTTGTAAACACCTTCAAGAAAAAGTACGGTGTGCAGGTTTATCTGGAGCCGGGAGAAGCGAGCGTCCTCAATGCGGGGGTGCTCATCGCGTCTGTTCTGGATATTGTACAAAACGAGGCAGAGGTCGCCATCATAGATGCGTCAGCAGAGACACACATGCCCGATGTGCTCCTGATGCCTTACAGACCGAATATCATGGAGTCAGGTCAGGCAAATGAGAAGAAACATACCTATATAATCGCGGGGCCGAGCTGCCTTGCGGGCGATGTGGTTGGCGACTATTCCTTCGACGAGCCGCTGAAAAGGGGCGACAAGCTGGTCTTCACCGACATGGCGCTCTACAGCATAGTAAAAAGTACAACCTTCAATGGCATCAATCTCCCGGATATAGCGGTGGTGAGGGATGGGGGAGAAGTAGAAGTCATAAAGCAATTCGGTTACAAAGAATACAGAAATAGACAATCGTAAGCAAATGCTTCTTTAAGAGTTGTGTCCGG
Organism: Syntrophus sp. (in: bacteria); assembly: GCA_013824645.1. Lineage (GTDB taxonomy): Bacteria > Desulfobacterota > Syntrophorhabdia > Syntrophorhabdales > Syntrophorhabdaceae > PNOF01. The sequence goes on from PNOF01000007.1 coordinate 59,948, forward strand.
CCAACGGCTTCTTCGGAAAGCTCCATCTGCGCCGCCCTGCATCGCCATGCGCTGCTCAACGTATGTACATACGCTTCCGCGCCAGCAAGGCTCCCAGGACAACACGTCTGAAGCTTCCACTCAAAGCCGTCGTCCACACAAGGCCGGGACGGGTCCCGGCATAGTCAAGGAATATACGTTGCCTTGCGTTCCGCAGATAATTTATTAAAGGAACATATCACAATTGGTAGGCAATCAATAAATTACGAAATTTACCACGTTCCTGACTGGTGTACTACGAACAAGCAATCCCAATTACACTGCGTAGCTGAGAATCTCAACCTCGACTTTGCTGTCAATGCCTGAGAGAAGATCGTCTACGCCTTTCATGACTGCGTCTTCCAGGAGATACTCGTTGCAATTCTCGCACTGCCAGACAGGAAGGTTCTTGATAATGACAATAGACCCATGTGCTACTTTGAAGGGAAGATCAGTAACTGCATGTTCCATATCGGAGCTACATTGAAAGCATTTCAAACTTTTTTCCTTGTCTTTAAATCTTTTTCCCATTTGTCTTGATTTGTCAGCGGATATGGGCGGCATTGTCGAGGACTTCCGCAGCCCATTGGTTCAGGCTTCGCCCTGAGGTTTTTGCTGCAGTAAGGGCCCTGGCGTGGATTTCAGGAGAAATACGAAGCATGAGCTTGCCGGAAGCAGGTTTCAATGGTTTGCGCCCTGTGGCCTTACAGTCTTTTACGTAGTGATCAACGGCAGCCTGAAAATCAGCCTTGAGTTCCTTCACGGCCTCCCCATGAAAAGTAATACTGTCCTCGATCCCCATTATTTTTCCCACAAAAATATTGTCCCTTGGATCGAATTCGATACGGGCCATGTACCCCTTATATGTCATTACATTCTTCATGGTACTACCTCCAAATGTTTGAACCACTCGCGCAGTTCTTCGACCTGATATTTTTTTGCTTCCTTACCAGGGTGAGGACGGTGAAGGTATCGCCTGGTCCCCTTCAACTCAAAAACCACACGTGAGCCTTCGCCTTCGCGGACTTTACCATCCATGGCAATCACCAGGGTTTCTATATCGGAGAAAACAATTCCCGTTCGCGTGGGCAATGCAAAGATCGCTTCAAGAGTGCGGCGGTGTTTTGCTTTCATATACTATGATAGCACAATATGCTATCTATTGCAAGCATTTAATGATAGCATAGAAGGGTATTTAGGACGGGTCCACATCAAAACGGATAGGTTATGGTAAACCCTGTTATAACTTTGCAGATCTCATATCCATCAGAATTGTAGGGTATCTTCTTGGAGTAGCCCCCGTTTCAAACGGATGGGAAGCCTGGAGGGGCCAACACAACACACCAGTGCATCGCATATTCATCTTTTTGCTCGACTGATGCTCGCAATTGAACCGTACCCCTCCAAGCTGTCGTCCACTTCAAGCCGGGACAAGTCCTGGCATAGTCAAGGAACATACGTTGCCTCGCGTTCCGTAGAGGATAAGCGGCTTTCATTTCCTGTGGTAAATTCGATTTGTAGGGGTTGGCTCATGGGTGGGCATCAGAAAAGTTATGGAAGTTGCTTGCCCCCAACAGGTAATCTTTACAATTACGCGCTACCGTTTTGTGCTTGCCATAAACCTTGCACAGATCAAACATCGGTTAATCATTATTCAAGCTTTCGTTGCTCAGCCTGTTCATCTTCCCGACGCGCATCCCTCTGTGCCAATATAAGTGAGACACTTTCCCCCAAAAAGTTTAGACTCTAAGGGCGGAAAGGAGAAAGATATTTTGAAAGAGAAAGGTTCAATGATCAAACACAGTACCAC
>PNOF01000008.1 GCA_013824645.1 Syntrophus sp. (in: bacteria)
ACTTTTGTGAGGGTAAGTCAGTTGGTAGAGAGGAGGAAAAGGATGGAGGAAGATAAGCCCTTTGATTTTATCGATTGTGTCAATATTTTGAAGTCAACGGGGAAGTGGGTATCGGGACTTCGTGATCTCCGGACTACAATAGACGAAATAAGCGATGAGAGCCTCTTCCATCATACTTGTCAATACTTCCTTGGAGATCATATCCTGGAGTATGCCAATGACTTCGCGCAGTGGGTAGGCGAGAGTCTTGAGGAACGGGCTCTCTCGGAGCACCTTTCCACTATCGACCCTTTTGAGCTGAAGGACATGGTTTCGCTGAGAAGGGAACTGACGGGTGTTATCGACAGGTATCTTGAGCGTTTTCCTGAGCCCAGAGATGCCCTGCCCGGTGACGAGTTCTACTTCACGGAAACAATTACCATTACTTTTAATGTGGGTATCCGGGCAAGAAATCTTGCCGAGTTTCTGGCGGCCATCAGATACGTCGATCCCGGATCCATCTATTACCATTTCTATGAAGCAAGGATCCGTCTCGGGACGGACGACTTCTCCACATGGTTCGAAGACGTCCTGAAAAAGAAAGACCTTGCGGAAACCATACGTGCCATTGACCCATTCATGCACACCACCGAAGGCATACGCCAACATATCGTAGAGACAGTAGAAAAGGGGATTCGACAGGATATGGAGGGGGTGATGGTCCAATGATAAGCCGTTATGCGGGAATATCCCCGAAGGGCGACCTGATCCTGCTTGGGCGCCTCGGAGAGAAGCTGAAAGGTAAGTCATTTCTTCATGTCAATTCCACGAAGGAGGGCGGCGGCGTTGCCGAAATACTCCACAGGATGGTGCCGATCATGGCCGATCTCGGCGTTGATGTGCGCTGGGAGACCATTGAGGGCGACGAGTTCTTTTTCGATATTACGAAACGGATTCATAATGCTCTCCAGGGCAACCAGGAAACGATTACGAAAAGCATGTGGCAACACCACTTTGAGGTAAATAGAAAAAATGCGGAAACAATGACTCTTGACGCCGATATGGTGCTCATACATGATCCTCAGCCTGCGCCTCTTATAAAGTTTAAAAAGTCCGGGCGGTGGGTTTGGCGCTGTCATATCGACGTATCCAACCCCGTGAAGGAAATCAGCACCCCTCTTTTCCGCTATTGCGGAAAGTTTGATGCCGCGGTTTTCTCCGTTGCCCGGTTTGCCAAAGCAATAGGTATCGATGAGTTCATCATTCCTCCCGCGATTGATCCTCTCAGCGAGAAGAACATCGAGCTGCCCGACCACGAAGTCCGGGACATCTTGCACCAGTTTAACATCCCTTCGGATCGACCCATAATTCTCCAGGTCTCGCGTTTTGACCGGTTTAAGGATCCCATCGGAGTCATCGAAGCATTCCGTATAGTAAGAAAGTATAATGATTGCATCCTCGTGCTTGTCGGAAGTCCTGCGACCGATGATCCTGAAGGCGAATTGGTATTGCAGGAGGTCAGGGAACATGCCGCATCCGACGAAGATATTCATGTTCTTTTGCTTCCTCCCTTCAGCGACCTTCACATCAATGCATTTCAGAGGGCCGCGACAGTAGTGTTGCAGAAGTCCCTTAAAGAAGGCTTCGGCCTCACCGTATCGGAAGCCATGTGGAAGGGAAAACCCGTCATCGGGGGCGCTGTAGGAGGGATTCCCCTTCAGATCATCCACAGCGTAACAGGTTTCCTCGTCCATACTGTGGAGGGGGCGGCATTTAGAATACGGCAGCTTCTCAACAACCCCGAAATGGCAAAACGAATGGGCGAACAGGGAAGAGAACATGTGCGTAAGCACTTTCTCATCACCCGGCAGGTACGCGATTATCTCTCACTGTGGTACGCAATAGAAAACGGGTTGAATGGACAGAGAGGCTTTTTTATATGAAAATCACGATTCGTCTTATCGTTTCCCTTGTGATAGTGGTAGCTTTAGTAGCCCTGGCCTTTTCGTTGTACCAGGTGAACAGGGAAAGGGACCGTCTCGCGGGGGATCTCGAGAGGAGGTCTTTGATCCTTGCCGAGAGTTTCCAGGAGTCCCTCGCGCCTCTCATTCAATCCAGCGGTGATCTCCGGCTGAAACGGATAGTGGACCGCTTCGGCAATCGCGAGAGGCTCAAAGGGATCGTGATCTTCGACAGACAGGGTACCGTGATTACCGCAACGGGCAGTCTCAGCCTTAATGCCAAAAGACCTTCAGCCCAGGCGGTGAATACGATCCTCGAAAACCGGTCCGTAGGTAATTTCCTGACCATAGACGGACAACAGACGTATGTTTTTATCACCCCGATTGCGGAAGAGAACAATGAGGCTGTCGGCGCTCTCGCGATGTTTTACGACAGTTCCTACATCGACGTACATCTCAGGGAGATATGGAAGCATAATCTGATTCAATTTATGATCCTTTCCATTCTGGTGGTTTTCGCCACGGTCCTGGTCGTCAGATGGAGCATTACGGGGCCGATAGCGCGGCTCGCGGAATGGATGAGGGACGTGAGGACCGTGAGACCGGACACCACCGGCTGTGACGTACCCTTGAGAGGCGATATTTTGTCGCCTCTCGTGTCCGAAGTAACCGAACTTGCGCAGAGTTTGTCCATTGCACGAAAACGGGCGGAAGAGGAGGCAAGGCTGCGCCTCAAGTCGGAGTCCCTCTGGACGCCGGAGGGCCTGAAGGAGTATATGCGAACCGCGCTTAAGGGCAAAAAGCTGTTTGTCGTCTCGAACAGGGAGCCCTATATGCATGTGAAGGAAGGGCGCTCCGTGAAATCTATTGTCCCTGCAGGCGGGGTGGTGACAGCTCTCGATCCCGTCATGAGAATCTGCGACGGGGTGTGGGTTGCCCACGGAAGCGGGGATGCGGACCGGGAAACGGCGGATGTGGACGGAAAGGTGCGTGTACCACCGGAAGAACCTGCATACACGTTGAAAAGGGTGTGGCTGACGAAGGAGGAAGAGGACGGTTATTATAACGGCTTCTCCAACGAGGGTCTTTGGCCGTTATGCCACATTACCCATACGCGTCCCGAGTTCCGCCAGGAGGATTGGATATGTTACCAGAAGGTTAATCAGATCTTTGTAGAGGCCCTTCTGACCGAGATTGAATCCGAAGAGGCGCCACTTGTTCTTGTTCAGGACTATCACCTCGCCCTCCTGCCTCTGCTCATCAAGAAAGAACGGCCCGACGCGAAGGTTGCCCTTTTCTGGCACATCCCGTGGTCCAACCCGGAGTCCTTCGGCATTTGTCCGTGGCGACAGGAGATCCTTATGGGCATGCTCGGGGCTGACCTCATAGGTTTTCACATACAGTTCTTTTGCAACAACTTCCTGGACACAGTCGACAGGTTCCTGGAATCTCAAATCGACTGGGAGGAGTTCTCTGTTCGTCGAGGCGAACATAGGGCTCTGATAAAACCGTTTCCCATAAGCGTGGGCTTTGATGAAGGAATTGTGGGACCTAAGGAACCCCAGGATAGGGCCACGCTGAGGGAGACCATTCTGAAGGAGATAGGCGTCCAAGCCACGCATATCGGTGTCGGCGTTGACCGCATTGATTACACCAAGGGTATTCCTGAACGATTCAGGGCGATCGAACGATTCCTCGAAAAGTATCCGGAATTCGTCGAAGACCTCACCTTCATCGAGCTGGGGGCACCGAGTCGTGATCACATCCGGAAATACCGGGAGCTTATAGCTGAAACGGAAGAGATCGTGGAAAAGGTGAACCGGAGATTCCAAACCAGGAAATGGAAGCCCATTGTCTTTCTGAAGGCCCTTCACAGCCACGAGGAGATCAACCGTTACTACAAGGCAGCTGATTTCTGTATGGTGACGTCATTGCATGACGGCATGAACCTGGTCGCCAAGGAATTTGTGGTTGCCCAATCCGATCACAGCGGCGTCTTGATACTGAGCCAGTTTGCGGGCGCCTCCCGCGAACTCAGAGACGCCTTGATTGTAAACCCCTATGATATTGAAGAAATGGCTGACGCAATCAAATCGGCCCTTACCCTCGATGTCTCAGAGAGGCGTGAAAGGATGAGAAGAATGCACACAATCGTCAAAGAGCATAACATCTACCGCTGGGCCGGGAAGCTGATCGGAGAGCTGACTCATGTGCGTTTGGCGGATGAATAGACTGGAGACAGGGCGACACATGGCCCCTCAGTACTATTTTGACAAGAATCCCTTGATGGCTGAAGATAGCGACCGCCCCGTAGCGCTGTTTCTCGATTTTGATGGAACCTTAGTACCTATTAGGAAAGATCCTCGTGAGTGTTACCTGTCCAGCGAAACAAGAGGCCGACTTGAGTCGATTTTGAGTTCGGGAAAATCCGTTGTTGCATTCCTCAGCGGTAGATCCCTGTCCGACCTTCGGAAAAGAGTATCTGTAAGGGGTGCCTACTATGCTGGCAATCACGGGCTTGAGATCTCAGGACCAGGTATACGATTTGCCCACAAAGACGCCCGACTTGCGAAGCCCGTCATAGACGCCATCCGACGCGACCTTACAGGGGAGCTCGGCGCTTTTCACGGTATTCTCATCGAAAACAAGCGATTCTCCTTCGCCCTTCACTATCGTGGAGCTGCAGCCTCGGTCGTTCCTCCCATACGAAAATCATTCTACAGAAGGATAGCGGCGGAACTCACCCATGCCCGGTCTATTACTGTCATAAGAGGCAAAAAGGTCCTTGAACTGGTACCCCGTGTATCATGGAATAAGGGCGCCGCTGCGCTCCATATCATGCAGAGACTGGATGGAAGGTACCTGCCGATTTGCGTTGGTGATGATAGCACTGACGAAACACTTTTTGAAACATTTTGTGAGACAGGAATTACAATAAGGATCGGACCGTCCCGGAGAACGGCTGCCAGATACCATCTGAAAGGCCAATGGGAAGTTCCCCTCCTTCTTAAACAGATTGATGAGGGGCTGCGATAAACCAGGCCATTTTTATAATCAAGTAATGATTTGAGTTGTCATAGAAGCAGCTTTTTGAGGTGCTTATTAAGCTGATATTTCACATCTTAGCAACAATATTCAATTGAATTCTGTCGGCTTTCTTCTGCAATGAGTTTTGCAGTTTTTGCACATGAGATTGGCGTTGTATATCTCGTAAAACCTTTCGGGATGTTTGAAGTAGAGATATTCCCACTGGATGATACTGAGCAGAGAAAGAAACAGAATGGAATACGTCCAGAAAGACGGGATAAAGATGAGCGGCAAAAAGGCCATACAATAGCCCCAGTTGTTTATCCGGCATACATTACAGCATTTGTTCTTCATGAGCCATTGAAAGGGACAAAAAACGGAAACACAGAACTGGTCCATAAAGATAAAAAAGATGACAATTATATAGATCCATGCATCGGGCAGCATTCCGACGTGACGCCACATCCACATAACGAGGATTAACAAAATCCAGTAAAGACCAGATCTGAAAGCGCCGCTGTCCGTTCTTTTCTTCATTATTTTAAACTTTACCTGTTGCCTTTCAGTATCCTGACCGGCATTCAAAAAGTTTTTCCCGAATACTTTCCCGGAAGACATTTTTACATTATATCTCGGTATCATTCGTTTTATGAGGATGAGTACGGCAAGCAGCCAGAGGATGTGATAGGCTCTCAAAGGGGTAATTATGGGATGGGTAAACCAGAAGGTAAGGATATCAGGACGGAAAATAGCGAATAAACCAATAATGATGACTATCAGTCCCTTAATAATGAGTTTGATATATCCGTTGTTTTCGCACATAAAATTCAGTTTTAGGTGTCAGGTAAAGCTAAATCACGATTGATTTAATTAAACCAAATCATCCCTTAGTGTAAGGCAATGAGAGAGAATTTACTATAGCTATTTTGGGCGCAAGCCTGTCCTTCGGGGCAAAGTGTATGAACAAGGCGACTTGGTAAAAGTTTTGTGTCCGGCCAGCGGGTTGAAGTGGGGTATACGTTTGCCTACTGCTTCGCAGAATATGGGTGATTTTAGTATTTTACAGCACATTCGATGGTATGTTAGCGGTTATGCTGTCACCTAACTCCTACCGTTCAACAGTTGACCTTCATAAGAGCTGAGAGTTACGGTTCAAAAGTGAGAAGCAGTATTGCAAAGGCTTCGGCGGAGGCAATAAAAAGCCCCCCGCTATGGGAGGCTTTTTATTGCAAAATGAAGTTCATGTTTTATAGCTTGCGAACATTCTCAGCAGCAGGGCCCTTAGGGCCTTTAACAACATCGAAACTGACACGGTCACCCTCAGCCAGCGATTTAAAACCTTCTCCCTGGATGGCGGAATGATGTACGAATACGTCGTCGCCGCCCTCCTGCTCGATAAAACCAAATCCCTTTGAATCATTAAACCATTTCACTTTTCCTTCTGGCATCCTTAATCTCCTTATTGTTTTAGGTTTATCTGTGAACTCATTTACAATAATAAGTATGAGTACTTCTTCATGGAAATGCAAGATTATTCTCTATTTACTGTCAGGTACTGATTGCCATCTGGAATGATAAAATTTTCATAACTATTTAATATTATTGCAGGAAGGACTTGATAAAATTATCCCTTACATATTTTTTAAAATGTTTTCCCATTGAAAATTAGCGGGTATACCTGCGAGAGCACACAAGAGAACAACTCTAATAATACAATGAATACCGTTTGTAACGGTGAATTTGCCGTCAATGAATCCTTCCTAAAGCGGTTGACCAGGGTTCACTTCGTCAACGACGAAGTAGGTGGTCATTTCTCCAACGCCTCGTATATCGATTCGAGCGCGTTCTTCGAAGATAAATTCATTTTTGATGAGCCGATAGGTCGCATCCGAGACTTGAATTTTTCCAGGCAAACCCTGTGATTCCATACGGCTCGCAATATTCACTGTTTCTCCCCATAGATCGTAAGCTAATTTTTGCAAGCCAAGCACTCCGGCAACGACGGGACCGGAATGAATACCAATACGCAACTCTAACGGTAGATTTTCAAGCAAAGAGATTTTTCTGATTTCTTGCTGTAGTGTCAAAGCCAATTTCGCCATGATGCGGGCATGATTTACATTGGGCAAAGGCATGCCGCACACTAACATGACGCTATCGCCGATAGTTTTGATTTTTTCGACGCCAAATCTTATCGCCAGCGCATCAAATTTGGAAATAATGAAGTTTAACCGTTGAACCAAGTCTTGTGCGGTCATATGTTTTGAAAGATTGGTGAAGTTAACAATATCAGTAAACATGACTGTCACTGCATCATGCGTATCGGCAATCACCTGCTCACCGGCTTTAAGGCGTATTGCAATGGATTCCGGCATAATATTCAGCAGTAAACTATTTGATTTCTGTTGCTCCAATTCGATCTGCCGCATTAATGTCTGCTCTTGGTCGCGCAGGCGCTTCCGCTCCAGACTGGCTCCGATACGCGCCTTGAGTAAAGTAAGATCAAATGGTTTCGGCAAGTAATCTTCTGCGCCCAGCTCGATGCAGCGGGCGATGCTATCTATTTCATCAATTGCTGAAATGACAATCACCGGGACGTGGCAAAGACGTATATCTGACTTAATTGCCGACAACACCTGATACCCATCTATATCAGGCATAACAATATCAAGCAGCACCAGGTCAAAAGGCTTCTCGGCCAATTTTTGCATGGCAACTTGTCCATTTTCAGCCTTCTCGGAGTGAAATCCCATGTCTTCGAGACACCTTGACAACAGTTCGCACACCTCGACGATATCATCTACAACCAGTATACGGGCTTCACCGTCACCCACTTTGTCTCCTCTTGCCTGCATTCGTTTTCTTGCTCATACTATTTATATGGTTGTCATTCTGTCAGCAATGCACATAAAATGAAAAACAGTCACCAACACGATCTTTAGGTCTTCTCCTGCCCGACTCATCAGGTTACTATAAATATATAATATCACAATTATTCATATCGTGAGAAGTTTTTGACCATCTCGCTCAGTACCTTGTAATCGTAGGGTTTCTGCAGATATGCCTCGACACCTCTTTGCTGATGTATCTTGACCGGCACAGTGCTTCGATTAATACAGAGTGCATCCTATCTGTCCAGTATCTCACGAACCTTCCAAAGAAGATCATCTAATAACAAGGGCTTGGCAATGAAGTCAAATCCCTTCTCCTCAATCCCTTTATCAAGGAAGATATCTTTCGTGTACCCGCTGGTAAAGAGTACTTTAATATGAGGATCTATCCGGTGTATTTCCTCGTAGGCCTCCCATCCGTTCTTTTTCGGCATCACAGAGTCGATAACGATGAGATCTATATCCCGATATTCTTTGAATCTCTCTACCACATCTTCACCGTCTGTTGCTTCTCTTACGGTATAGCCATGTCCCTTAAGCGCTTCCCGCATAAAGTGTCTCACTTCCGCATCGTCTTCAGCGATAAGGATCGTTTCATTTCCCGTTGTGCTGGGGGTTGTCGTATCATGTTGCTGATCGACCATCATCTTTACTGCGGGGAGATAGATATGAAAGGTGGTACCCTGGTTGAGGGTACTCTCCACGGTGATGTATCCGTTGTGCTGTTTTACGATACCATAGACGGTAGCGAGACCCAGGCCCGTACCCTTCCCGACTTCTTTTGTGGTAAAGAAGGGGTCGAAGATCTTCTGTCGTGTTATCTCATCCATACCTGTTCCCGTATCGGAGATGTTTATCTGTACATATTTCCCCGGTTCTCCAAAACCGTGGATCTTGATGAAGCTCTTGTTTATGGTGGTAATAGCTGTTTCTATGGTGAGTGTTCCTCCCTTCGGCATGGCATCTCTCGCATTGGCGACGAGATTAAAGAGGATCTGGTCCATTTGCGATTTATCGGCCATAACGATCGTATCATCATCGGCTAAGGATGTGCGAAACTCAATATTCTCGGTGAGGAGTCTCCTCAGTAGTTTCTCTGCCACTTTGACGGTGTGGTTCATATTAACGGGCACAAGGTTGACAGGCTGCTGCCTGCTGAAGGCAAGTAAGCTCTGCGTAAGATCGGCTGCCTTCTGGGAAGCCAAGAGGACCTGGTCCACATATGACCGTAAGGAACTTGATTTGTCCAGCTTCATCTTTAAGAGGGCGGCATACCCTGTCATGACAGTGAGAATATTGTTGAAGTCATGGGCGATACCCCCTGCCAGAGTGCCGATGGACTCCATCTTCTGGGACTGACGGAGCTGGTTCTCAAGCTGTCTTAATTCGGTAATGTTTTCACAGGTCATCAGGGAATCACCGGTAATAAGGACCGAAAAGATGAAATGGACGATCTTCTGTGTTCCGTCCTTACAGGTAACAGTAAACACGTTCGGTTTACGTTCACCGGGTCTGTCATCCCTCAGGTCTTCTCTCCAGGCCGAGATTACCGTATGCCGGTATACGGCATTGGGATAGGCCTTTCTGCACCATGTCCTGCCGTCAGGGATATCAGGGAGCTCATATCCAAAGAGTTCGGTGAACTTTCTGTTGATATAGGTAAAATGACCTTCCTTATTGATAAGGACCATACCGAAGGGGGCATTGTCGGAGAGGGTTTTGAGTTTTTCTCTTTCTCTGGTGATCTCTTCTTCGGCATGTTTGCGGGTAGTGATATCACGCTCGATAGCCAGAATGCATTTTTTGCCGGCGATGATTCCGAGCTTAAGGTTCACTTCGCTCCAGAAGAGGTGGCCGTCCTTGTGTCTACAATGCCACTCGAAGTGCTGGGGTTCTCCGGCTGCAGCCTTTCTCAACAGCTCCACGACTGTTTCCTGTGTAAAGGGATGAATACCCGAGCTAATATCTTCCACGCTCAGACCCATTGCTTCCCTGACCGGGTAGCCAAACATCTCCATTACATTATCGTTAACGTCGATCAACTCCCCGGTCTCAATGTCATGGATCCAAATGGTATCGTTCACCGTGTTGAATATCTCGCGGTAAGTAACCTCTGAGAGTTTTAATGTCTCCTCGGCAAGTTTGCGCTCGGTGATATCCAGCATTGTGCCGATCACTGCAGGTCTTCCCTGGTAAACGGTGCGGGAGCTATACACCTCAGTGTTTTTGACTTGCTGGTCTTTTGTACGTATTCTAAACTCATAATGGAGGGATTCCACTTCGCCCGATAACCGTTTGTGCATGCTCTCTTCGACAATAGGCCAGTCTTCAGGGAAGATGGTATCTTCTGCTGTCATTTTGTCAATTATTTCATCGATGGAGTATCCCAATACCTGGGCAAGTTTCAAATTAACGTATTTGAATATACCATCCTGAACAAGGTAAACACCAGCAACTGATTTCTCGGCAAGATCCCGAAACTTGCCCTCTGATTCCTTAAGCGCCTCCTCGGCCCGCTTGCGATCAGTGATGTCACGCAATAATCCCCTTAGTCCAATCGGTTGTCCGTTATCATCAATAATCATACGCGCTGAAAGAGATGTTAGCCGTTCTTCTCCATCCTTTCTTTTCAAGAATACTTCATAGTCATGGACATAACCTTTTTCTGAGAGTTTTACGTACAGTTTTTTTCTGTCACTTGAATCAACATAAAACTTGGTCGCTGGCTTGCCAATTACATCTTCTTCGTTCCAACCGGTTAAACGGTGTAGAGAAGGAGACACGATTGTAACAATTCCTTTAGAATCAGTCTCATAGTACAAATCTTCTATTGTCTCAAATATTTCTTTAAATTTAGCTTCGCTTGTTCGCAGCGCCGCTTCCGCCTTCTTGTGCTTGGTTTCCGATTGTTCCAATTCTTTGATTCTCTGTTTTAGCAAGGAAATATCTTCGTTTAATTTTGGATTTGTCTTTGGTGGATCTTTCACCTGCCCTCCCTACGGCGTACATGGTGCGGAAAATATCAAGACAGCAAGGATACTATCATTTGACGAAAATATCAAACTGGTATCCACATGTATGTCGTTGCCTCCGCCAGTTATATGCAAGATCGACAGAGAAGCATGCGCTTCATTATTATTATCGCATAATATCATTATGAGGTTTAGGAGAATGTTCAGTTTCAGGGTATTCATTGCTATATGAAAGTTGCTACGAAACTTAAAGGATTGCCTGTGTTTGTTCCAGGAAGCAAAGGGTGTGTTTTTAACATGCTCAGATTTTATGGAGCGGGCAATGGTTCAACCCGCTTCTGGTTTTTGGAGCGGGCAACGTCTCAACCCGCTCTGGTTTATGGAGCGGGAAACGTCTCAACCCGCTCTGGTTTATGGAGCGGGAAACGGGGCTCGAACCCGCGGCATCAAGCTTGGGAAGCTTGCACTCTACCAACTGAGTTATTCCCGCATATGCTTAACATAATAAAAGAATTAAGGGATGAAATCAAGAACAATTCAATTATTGGGGGCTCACGTCGCCCCCTCCGGCAGCAAAGCTGTCGGAGCCACCCCCTCTCGCTCGCGCAGCTCGCTAAAGAATGGGGCTCACGCTTGTCCTCCGCAGCGGCAGCGGAGGTGGGTCGCCCCCTCCACCGGCCAAGCCGTCGGAGCCACCCCCTCTCGCTCGCGCAGCTCGCTAAGGATTTTATTCCTCATTACAGTCTTGTATTTTCGTCCCTCGTCCTACGGTTTATTGTCACCCCCTCTCGCTCGCGCAGCTCGCTAAAGAATGGGGCTCACACTTGCCCTCCCGTAGCGTTAGCTCTTTCTGTTATAGCCGAATCTTTCTTCAAACACAGGCGCAACGAGGTTGTCGATGGGCGCATAGTCATCGCGGATAATAATGGAGTATTTCTTGTTGACGAATTCGTTCATGAGGTCTTCCGGGACAACCGCCGATGTTGCATGCCGTCCAAGCTCACCTTTGATAAACCTGTCAAATTCGTTGATATTGAGGTTGCCGTTACTTGCCAGTACAATGAAGGTGCTGATGCGGGTTTCTCTGAAATTGGGATTTACGGAAATGAGGTAGACATTTTTTTGCCCAAAAACCTCACGGAGTGTCCTGATATATGAAGGCAGAAAAGCTCCTTTCTGAAAATTGTCGATAATGTTCGACATCAATACTGCATTGGGACTCATGATGGCCTTTATTTCTCCAAGAAATTCTTTTGTTGTCAGGTGATACGGAATGGAAAGATCATTGTAGGCATCGGTAAAGACGAGATCGTACTTATCTTTGCAATTCATTACATACCATCGGCCATCGGTATTATACGTGGTAATTCTCGTATTTTTGGGCATATTGAGCTGTTCATAAACAATTTTTGTGACCGCCGGGTCGATTTCTACCACGTCGACATGGGCTTTCGGGTAAGATACTTCAATATAACGGGGGAAGGTATAGCCGCCACCGCCGATGGTGAGACTCCTGAAGCCCCTGTCTTTTGTGAACTTCCATTTCAGGACATCGGCATAGATCCTCTCATACTCATATTCGATATGGAGGGGATTATCGAGGCTTACATAGGAATGGATGAGGTTGTCGAGAACCATGGCTTCCAGTTTTGTGGTATTGTCGGCACTCATTGTTTTTGATAATTTGATGGTGAAATAATCACTTTCCTTGTAGTAGTAGGTACTGCTGCTTACAGGCACTTTATAGAGAAAATGATTAAGGGCCAAGAGGGAAGGGAAAGCAATGAGTATAAAGAGGGCTATAGCTCCTTTCTTTTTGAAAAGAGAGCCGGAAAAAAGCGCAGCAAGGAGCAATACAATACCCATGGAAAAGACAATTGTCCTTGTCCCCATCCATGAAATGAGGAAGAAGCCGGTGACAAAGGTTCCGATAATTGCCCCCAACGTTGAAAGGGCGTAGATTTTTCCGATCACGTTTCCTGCGTTTTCAATATTCTTAAGGGTAAGCCTTACCACGACAGGAGAGATTGTGCCTAGTACACAGCCGGGGATAAAGAATATGATTGATGTTACCATGAAGATCCTTAACATAAGGGATACGGGAAAACGGTAGGCTGCCACAAGGTGAGTTATAGGGATAATACAGAGGGCCATTATCCCTGACAGGAGAAGGAGCCACCCGAGAGTTTTTCTCGATGGATATCGATCAACCAGTTTCCCGCCTATAAAAGCGCCTACACTGATCCCGGCAAGAATAACGCCTATGATGCTTGTCCAGGTGTAAATTGAAACACCGACAAAAGGGGCAAGGATTCGCCCTGCCACCATTTCAATGACAAGGGTACAGAAGCTTGCAATAAATGTGATGATATACGCTTCCAAAAGACTCATATGCGCAAAGTACCTCCTCGATTGATTTTGCAAACCGGACAACCTCAACATAAAAAGCCCGCAGTCGATACTCAGATGCTTTAATACTTAATAGTACCAACCCGTTTTTGTCAATTTAATTGCTGTGCTCATTCCGGTTCCTGCACCAGGATGCCAGGCAGATTTTTCCCTATATCACGTATACAAATAAGGATACTGAGGAGATGTTTTTTAAAAGGCAGGATTTTTATGTGAGAATGTTTTATAATATACTCTATTGATATGAAAGTTCTCCTTATTGAAGATGAGTCCAAGGTAGCCAACTTTATAAGCATGGGATTGCTTGAGGAAGGTTACACCGTTGATATGGCGGCTGATGGCCGAAAAGGGCTTCAATTCATCAACGAATCAAGCTACGATATTATCCTCCTTGATCTCATGATACCGGAGATAGACGGTCTTGAGGTATTAAAAACCATGCGGGCACAGGGAATCGATACGCCGGTTTTGATTATCACAGCCAAAAGCTCCAAGGAAGACGTTGTAAAAGGTCTTGACACGGGAAGCGACGACTACCTGACGAAACCTTTTTCGTTTGATGAACTGCTGGCACGCATAAGGGCGTTGCTGCGAAGAAGCAAGCAGCCAACACCGCTCGTCCTGGAATACCGGGGTATCGTCTTGGACCCTCACTACAGGAAACTTACCATAGGATCAAAAGAAATAGAATTAACGGAAAAAGAATTCTTAATCATGGAATACATGTTGAAAAATACAGAGAAACCTATAACGCGCAAGGAGATTGCAGAATATGCCTGGCAAAACCAGGATGATTCATCAAACATTGTTGATGTCTATATCAATTTTTTAAGAAAAAAGATGGAACACCTCTCAGAGCAGCGGTATATCCACACAGTGAGGGGAGTCGGTTATGTACTGAAAGAGGACAATGCAAAGGCCTAATCTTCCCATAAAATGGAAGCTCACTTTATGGTATGGCGGGATACTTGCCTTGATTCTCGTTGTATTCTCAAGCGGTGTCTATACCTATTTTAGAAACAGCCTCCAAATAAGTATTGATGTAAAGATCAAATCCATAGCCGAGGTGCTTGCTTCCTCTATTACCGACACACATAACCAGAGTGTTTTTGGCAATTTCGAGCGATACCTTGAGAATGTGCTCGGGAGAAAACCGAAAGGAAAATTCATTCAGATCATCGACGCCTCCGGTAAAATAGGTGCAAAAATGAATGATATTGAAACGGAAACAATCCCTGTCAGTTTCAACACTATGGAGAGGGCATTGAAGGGGGAGGCGATCTATGAAACCATAGAGAACGCGAATCCCAGGCTCCGCATGCTTACCCTCCCCATCCTGGAAAATAAGAAGGTTACCAGTATCGTCCAGGTTGGTTCATCGCTGGCAGACTTCGATGAAACCATGAGAAAACTACTGATCATCATGATTATCGGTATCCCCACCTCCATAAGTGTTGCAATCATTGTAGGCTATTTCATGGCCAAAAAATCTTTAAAACCTGTAGAGCAGATCAGAAGGGCGGCTGTGAAAATATCATCGAGCAACCTCGATGAACGTATCGACATTAAAGGACGAAAAGATGAACTCAGCAGACTTGCCGAAACATTTAATGCAATGATCAATAGGCTCAGGGATGCTTTTCAGAGAGTTAATCAATTCAGTATTGACGTATCACATGAACTGAAAACCCCGCTCACTATTTTGAAGGGCGAAACAGAAGTGACCCTTCGAAAAGAAAGGGCCAACGAAGAATACAAAAAACTCCTCGAAAGCAATCTTGAGGAAATCGACAGAATGTCGCGGATTATAGATGATCTTCTGCTCCTTTCCAAGGCAGATTCAAAAGATATGAAGTTGAATGTGGAAAATATTTCCCTCAGAGATCTTCTTGCCGATGTGTGTATGAATATGAAAATTGTTGCGGTCAACAAAGGAATAGATTTAGCTGTCAATGAACTCGCTGATGTACGTTTTGTCGGAGACGAATTGAAACTGAGAAGGATGCTTCTGAACATCATCGAAAACGGTATTAAATATACTCAGGAAGGCGGTATCGTGACTGTATCTTCATCTATAGACAACGGATACGCATATATTACCGTGCAGGATAATGGGGTAGGAATATCAAAGGATGACTTAAAATATATTTTCGACAGGTTTTATCGGGCAGACCGGTCGAGAAAACGCGAAAGCGGCAGCGGCCTCGGGCTTTCAATAAGCAAATGGATCGCAGAAGCACATAAAGGCACCATAGAGGTTGAGAGTCAACTATCTGCAGGCAGCCAATTTTCAATAAAGTTACCCTTATAGTGCAGGAGGAAAATATGCAAACCAAGAGATGGCTCATTACGATTTCTTTGCTCATTATTGCTATATTTGCATTTGTCTATGTAAAAGGGCAGGTATTGCCAGAAAAAAAATCGCTGGATGTTCAAAAACAGAATGTCAAGGGTGTTCTTTTTAACAATGGTCTTCCCAGTTTCAGCCAGCTTGTCAACCATGTAAAGCCTACAATCGTAAATATTAGTACAACGACGGTTATAAAAGGGTCTAATACGCAGGACAGATTTATGGGTCCCATGAATCCTTTTAAAGATTTTTTCGGTGATGATTTTGTTGATAAATTTTTTGGCAATTCTCCAAGAAGGGAATTTAAACAGCGCAGTCTTGGCTCCGGGTTTATTATTGACAGAGAAGGATATATTTTGACTAATAACCATGTTATTGAAAAGGCTTCCAGCATTAAAGTAAGATTATCAGATGAAAAAGAATATGATGCAACGGTTGTCGGAAGGGATGCCAAGACAGACGTTGCCCTCATAAAAATAAATGTGAAGCAGGAGCTTCCTGTAGCAGTTTTTGGTGATTCAGATAAGCTTGAGGTAGGAGACTGGGTGGTTGCAATCGGGAACCCTTTTGGTCTGGAACACACTGTTACTGCCGGAATAGTAAGTGCCAAAGGAAGGGTGATCGGCGCAGGCCCCTATGATGATTTTATTCAGACTGACGCATCGATCAACCCTGGAAACAGCGGGGGCCCTCTTCTCAACCTGAAGGGAGAGGTGGTGGGTATTAATACAGCGATTGTATCTGGAGGGCAGGGTATTGGTTTTGCAATCCCCATTAATGTTGCCCGGGATTTACTAACTCAGCTAAAGAGCAAGGGGAAGGTGTCGAGGGGGTGGCTCGGAATAGTCATTCAAAAAATTACCCCTGAAATAGCCAAAACGTTTGGTCTTAAAGAGTCTGAAGGAGCCTTGGTCTCCGATGTTGCTGAGCAGGGCCCTGCAGAAAAAGCAGGCATTAAAAGAGGGGATGTTATTAATTCTTTCAACGGAAAGCGCATTAAAGATAGCGAAATCCTTCCCCGCCTTGTGGGTGCAACCGAGATCGGTATAAAGGCGAAGGTGGGCATCATCAGGGACGGGAAGCCGATGGAAGTAGAAGTTATTGTCGGTGAGCTTCCGGAAGGTGGACTCAAGGCTTCAAAAAAACCTGAGGTTGAAAAAGATCTTGGGTTAGTTGTCCAGGACATTACACCTGAGATTGCAAAACATCTTAACATCAAAGACAGGAAAGGTGTCATCGTAACCGATGTGACCCCGGGCAGTCCGGCCCAGGATGCGGATATTCGATCAGGTGATATTGTTAAAGAGATCGGCAGAAAACCGATACGAAGCATAGCCGATTTCAAAGAAACAATGGGAGGCGTAAATATTAAGGAAGGTATCGTCATGCTTATCAAGAGAGATAATACGACATTCTATACGGTAGTAAGGGAGTAAAAAAAGGGTTAATAAATAGTTGCTAAAGTTGTGGGCTGTCCTGCCGTATCGGAGCGGCCTACAACTTTCTCTGCGTCTTGATAAATTTTTCTTTGCATAATATTTTTTTTAATGTATTATTGATATATGCCGCAATTTGAATGGGAAGGTAGGACAACCGCAGGTGAAACCCGTAAGGGTGTCACAAAGGCCACTTCCTCGGACGCTCTTCGCGCCGGGTTGCGTAAAGACGGTGTGATCCTTACAAAGTTAGCAGAAACAAAAGGTAAAAAGGAGCATAAATACAATCCGAAAAAGAAAGTCAAAAAACTTCAGATTGTCCTCTTTACAAGGCAGTTATCGACAATGATTACATCAGGATTGCCGCTTGTACAGTCTTTGGAAATTCTTGGTAATCAGATTGAGGATGTTAATTTTCGGGGTATCATAAAAGAGGTAAAAACAAAAATTGAGGGTGGTTCCCGTTTCGCCGATGCCTTAAGAGATTACCCACAATGTTTCGATGAGCTCTATGTTAACCTTGTCGTTGCCGGTGAAGAGGGAGGTCTCCTTGATAATGTGCTCCAGAGACTGGCAATCTATATGGAAAAAGCAGAAAAATTAAAAAGTAAGGTTAAGTCGGCAATGATTTATCCTATTGCTATCGTTGTTGTTGCCATTGGTGTTGTAATGGTTCTGCTGCTGTTTGTTATTCCTGTCTTTGAAAAAATGTTTAAAGAGATGGGCGCAGAACTCCCGGGCCCCACACAGTTCGTTATTGCTATGAGTCAATTCGTATCATCATACATACTTTATTTTATCCCGGCCCTCGTGGCATTTGTGTACTTATTTATCCGTTATTACAAGACCGAAGGTGGCCAAAGAAAGATTGATGCAATCATTCTCAAACTACCTCTATTCGGTGTCCTTACGCTCAAGGCTTCTGTTGCAAGGATTACAAGAACACTTTCCACCTTGCTTACAAGTGGTGTTGCCATACTTGAAAGCCTTGTCATCTGTGCAAAAGTAGCGGGCAATAAGGTTATAGAAGACGCGCTCCTTGTCGCAAGGACCCGTATCAGCGAAGGTAAGACTATGTCGGAACCGTTAGAACAGGCAGGTATCTTTCCTCCTATGGTTGTACAGATGGTTCAGGTCGGCGAATCAACGGGCGCACTCGACAGCATGCTTGGTAAAATTGCAGATTTCTATGATGAAGATGTAGACAACCTGGTCACAAATATGACAGCCATGATGGAACCTATGATAATGGTTTTTCTCGGCGTCGTCCTTGGCGGACTTATTATAGCCATGTATCTACCCATATTCAAACTCGGCGGAGCCGTAGGCTGATGCCCAACCTTCTTGCACGCACATAGCTTGTTTGCCTCTACAGTGTTTCAGTATGCTTTTATGCGTCTTGACAAAACAGCTACGTGCAAGGATACATTCCACATTGACCTGCTGTAGTACCTACTGATACAAAGTCGCATTCTATCAAACACTAACAATATAATAACTTCTGAAGTCCATTTCTCTTTCAGGAGGCCTTATGAGAAAACCCGCACTCTTACCATCAGGCTCTGAAGGACTCTGGCTGCGGGCGGACAAGCTTAAGGTTCATCGGCATTAATCACGGGGCACCCGACTCGATGTCGGGTCGTGCCAAACGGTACTCGATGTTCACTTCAGTAAACTGTTTTCTCCGGTTGGAAGAGTATCGGTTCGAATGTATGAATTGGAATAATGACCGAAATCAGGCTTCGCGCCAAAGAAATTGCCGCGTTAGCGCTGCTGAGTCCCTTTTTGCCGTCTAAAAGAGACCGACGACGATGGCCAGCCCGCAAATGAAGTATATTATTCGGACATATTTTCCGTACTGATCGAGCAGTACCCAGTCTTCTGTCCTGACGACAATACGGATAAGTTTTACAACAAGGGGGATACTGAGTAAAAACGTAAGGCCGTACCACGAAAGAAGCCCGTAAGTAATGAGCAGGGCAATACTTAGGTAAATTAAAATGAAGAAGATGATGAGACCCGCGAAAGAACCTTTTTTGCCGAGTTTCACGGCAAGGGTGTTTTTATTCACTGCCGCATCGGTCTTCATGTCCGGCAGGCTCTGATAGTAGAGTATCAATGCCACCATGAGGCCAACAGGGATAGAGATGAGAAAAGGCTCCAAGCCGGGATGTCCTGTGATGACCCAGTAAGTGCCGACGACCATGATAGGCCCCATGTTGATGCCCACAAAAAGTTCTCCCAGACCATGATAGCCGTATCGGATGGGCGGCGCTACATAGAAATAGCTGCTGAATGCAGCAAAGAAAATAGGTATGGTCAGAAGATAGAGTTTAAGCCCGAAAATGATGATAAAGGCAATAGTGAAGGCGAAGATGTAGAGGCTGACAATGACTCTGAACATTGTTTTTGGTGTGATTTTTCCTTCCTGAATGACCCGTGACCCGCCGATGGCCTGACCGGCGTCTGTGCCGCCAAGGTGGTCGAAATAATCATTGGCGAGGTTTGTGATAAGATGGACCGTCAGTGAACCGAGAAAAACGAGGATAATCCGCCAGGGCCTTACCATGCCCGTGCTCCTCATTGCCATTGTCCATCCGATCAAAAGAGGGATGAAAGTAGCCACGTAAAAAGGAAGGCGGCTTGCCTGTACCCAGGCCATTAAAGTTGCTTTGCTCATTATGTGGCCTGCTGGGGTTTCTTTCCGATGTGGAGCCAGGTAATGCCGAAGGTAAGAGGATATTTCTCGACCTCTGTCATGCCCGTTTCTTCCATAATTTTTGCGAATTCCTCTGGAGTGGGAAAATTCATGATGGAGTCGGCGAGATAATAGTAGGCGGCGGGGTTTGTAGAAAACACCTTGGCAAAGAGGGGAAGAAGATAATTCAAATAGACGTAATACAATATTCTAAAAAGCCGGTTCCGCATGAAGGTCATTTCCAGTATCATCACCTGTCCGCCCGGCACGGTGACACGGAGCATCTCCCGTAGCGCCTGCCGCCTGTCGGGGATGTTTCTGATCCCGAAGGCCATGCCTGTCACATCAAAGGTACTGTCACAGGATGGCAGCGCCAGGGCATCGCCATGCATGAGGGCGATCTTTTCGGAAAGACCCTTTTTTTCAACTTTGTTTTTTCCGGCCTTGATCATTTCCAGGACAAAATCGATGCCAACAACACTGATCTTGGGGTATTTCAAAGCCGCTCCGATTGATAAATCCCCTGTGCCGCAGGCTGCATCAAGAAATCTGTTGGTTTTGAAAAAACGCATCTTTTTGATGGTGAAACGACGCCACGCAACATCGCGGCGCAGGCTCAGGAAGTGGTTTAAGAAATCATATTTTCCCGTAATCGTGGAAAAGATCTCCTTAACCATGCCGATGCGCTCCTCATCGGTGACGGTTTTTACGGAAGGATATTTATTGTTTATTGGTTTTTCCATTTACAGAATTTCCTTTCAAGGAGATCAAAGATTTCATAGAGGACAATACCGATGAGAGAAAGTGCGATGATGCCCACGAACATGGTGGCGTAATCGGCCCTCCCCCAGGAGTCAATGATGTAAAAGCCGAGTCCCCTGTTTGTGGCGATGGATTCAATGAAAAAGAGCACTGCAACAGCGGTGCCGGTGCCGATGCGCAGAGAGGTAAAAATACCGGGAAGACTTACGGGCCAGACAACATGGATATAGAAATCAAGGCGGGTCGCGCCGAGGGATTTCAGGGAGTAGATGATTTCGGTGCTGATCTTCCGTGCGCTGTCACGGGTGGTGATGAGGAGCTGGAAAAAGATGATCATGGTGAGAAGCACGATTTTTCCAATGTCGCCGATGCCGAAGAGGACGAAGACAATGGGCATGAGGACGATCTTGGGGATGGGATATCCAAGGTATATGAGGGGCGAGAAGAGCCTGTCCAGTTTCTGATTGCTGCCGAGTACGAGCCCTGCGGGGACGGCAAGAATGAAGGCAAAAAAGAGTCCCGCGAAGATCCTCAGGATGCTTGCCTGGACGTGAAGCCAGAATGAGGATGTGGCGATCTCCTTAAACCCGCGAAGAAAGACGTGAAAGGGGTCAGGCAGGATATTGCTTCCCATGATAAGGGAGAGGAGATACCAGAAGGCATAGATGAGAACAATAGTAACGGCATATGTGATGGCCTGGCGTCCTCTCATGGAGTTTCCTCAAGTATTTTCCGTAATTCTGTGGTCAACTCAAAAAATGCCGGTTGGTTACGGTAGTCCATGTGGCCCATATTGGGGTTATCAATTATTGCCTTTACACTCGGCCTGCCATTACTGAGAACGATGATCCTTTGTCCGAGAAAGACTGCCTCTTCAATGCTATGGGTGACGACAATGAAGCTGAACTGTCTCTGTATAAAGGCCGCAAGGAGCTCGTTCTGGAGTTTTTCCCGTGTCACCGTATCGATGGCCGCAAAAGGCTCGTCGAGTAAGAGGAGCAGAGGGTTTAAAAGAAGGGCCCTGGCGAGCGCTACCCGTTGGCGCTGTCCCCCGGAGAGCTGTGTCGGATAGAGGTGATCGAGACCCTCGATATCGAGTTCCTTCTTGATGGCATCGATTTTTTTATCGGAAACATTGATCCTCTGAAGTTTTGCACCGAGGGTGATGTTTGCCGCCACAGTTTTCCAAGGAAAGAGACCATATTCCTGAAGCACCAGGGCTATTTTCCGGTTAGGTCCGGTTACTGTCTTATCCTCAAAAAATATTGAACCTTCGGTTGACTTCAGCAGTCCTGCGATGGCAAGAATGAGCGTTGTCTTGCCGCAGCCTGAAGGTCCGACAAGAGCTAAAGAGTCACGAAAGGGAAGTTCGAACGTTACCCCCTCAAGGACTATTTTTGATTCTTTTTCCGTAAAAAATGTTTTGCCCAGTCCCTCAACGCCGAGGAACTTATGGTATGTAGCCATCAGCAACCATATCCTTGTAAGTCATGTTTTTTGTGATGATCTGTTTTTTGCGGAGCCATTCGTAGACATCCATGACCTGTTTTTGCGAAGGAGCTGCCAGCTTTGGAAACCTGGGGATCGGAAAAGATCCCTGAAGGGGTTCCGGCATCCTACATTCCCGGTTCATAATGGCACGGACTTCATTGGGGTTTTTGTTGATATAATCAGCAGCCTTGTTGACTGCAATATGGAAATTCTTTACTGCCTGGGGGTAATCTCTGAGGAAGCGGTCGCTGAAGACAAACACTGTCGCGGAGAGACCCTGGCCCTTATCGTCGATGAGCGCCTTTGCTCCTTTTGTTTCTGCCAGCGTCGCAAGTGGTTCAGGCATAAGCGCTGCCGATACCTGATCGGATAAGAGCATCTGGAGTCGAATGGGAATTTTTTTTACGTCGATGAGGCTGATTTTATCTTTGCTGATATTCCGGGACCGGAGAAGCCCTATAATAAGATATTCAGGAATTGCATTGGAACCCGTGGCTATACCTGCCTTTGCGATCTCTTCGAGGCTTTTATTTTTGGACTTGGGAGACGCAAGAAGCGCGAACATCCGCTGTTCATTGGTGGTATTGAAGTTTGTGGCGACCATCTTTACGTTTGCCCCGTTGGCCTGAAGCACCATAGGCGTCATTATATCTCCGAAATAGCCAACAATCTGCCCCGCAGAGAGGGCAATATCTTTTTCCATGGCAGAATTAAAGAGGACGATATCTACAGCGAGCCCTTGTTCTTTGAAAAATCCCTTTTCTGAGGCGACGAAAAGGGGAAGTGACTGAAGAACGGGAATGGTGCCGAATCTCATAGGAGGCGTTGCGACAGAGGCCGGTTTCTCTGTAGCTAATGAGTAAGTGCTGACAGGGAGTATAAGGGTGCACAGGAATGTGAGCATTACAACAAATTTTACAAATTTCATGAAAATAGTCTCCTCTCCTTCGGTAGATTCCCACTAAAAAGTATATGGGAATCTATTAGTGTAGTGTGCCGGAAGGTATTTTTCAATAAAATTTAACGAATGCCCTCACAGCTCCCGCTACGAGGTAACCATGTTCCCTCGCCCCTCGCGGGAGAGAGCAGGGTGAGGGGAGGTTCAATACTAAAAAGCTCAAGACCCGTTATAATGGGGTGTAACGCGATTCTTCTTTAAGAACTCAAGTCCTGTCATGGGGTAAAGGGCATAGATGAGAATATCGCCCATATCTTCAGAAAGACCCTTTAATGCTTCTCTTGCCTTAGGCATCTCCGGTTCGAGAATATCCCCCGGTCTTGTATCGATGGATATATTCCCTTTCGCGTAGTTCTTCAACGCCATTTGTTTAATTTCTTCATTGACCGGTACCGGCGGTTTTCCATATAACCCATAGAAGTAGTCTTTGACTTCGTTTGAGATCATCTTGTAACGTCCCGCAATAACATTGAAGACAGCCTGAGCACCGATAATCTGGCTCGTTGGTGTAACGAGGGGAGGAAATCCCAGATCTTTTCGTGTTTTCGGTATTTCTTCATAGACATATTTCAGCCTGTGGATTGCCTTTGCCTGTTTTAACTGGCTCACGAGGTTACTGATCATACCCCCCGGTATCTGATGCATAAGCACGCCGATATCCATTACAGAGAACCGCGTCGTATCGGCAAAACTCATATATTTCGGGATAATGCTTTCAAGATACTCGTCGATTTCGGCTATGATCTCAAGATCAAAATAGGTTTCGTGGTCGGTACCCTGAAAGGATACGACAAAAGGTTCCACAGCACAGTGTGAAGACCTCAGAGCAAAAGGAGCAAAACAGGTATCGATGCCGTCCGCTCCTGCTTCAATGGCTTTAAGAAGGGCCATGGAAGCCATGCCGCTTGTGTAATGCGTGTGGAGATGAAGGGGAATTTTAAGATTGGCTTTCAGTTTTGAGAAGAGTTCATATGCGTCATAAGGGGAGATGATACCTGCCATGTCTTTGATACAGAGAGAATCGGCGCCCATTTCTTCAATCTTTTTTGCTTTTCCGATATAGTAGTCAATGTTGAAGATGGGTCCGCCGAGTTTTTTTTCTGTTAACGAATAGGAAATGGCTGCCTGAATCTCTTTTCCGGTTTTTTTAATAGCCTTAAATGCTGCTACGAAATTTCGCTCGTCATTTAAGGCATCAAAGACCCTGAAAATGTCGATGCCGGTCTCTGCAGATTTTTCGATAAAAGCCTCAACGACGTCATCGGCATAATTTCGGTATCCTACAAGGTTTTGTCCCCGAAGGAGCATCTGGAGCTTTGTATTAGGCATGTGCTGCTTGAGAAGTTTTAGCCGTTCCCAGGGGTCTTCATTGAGAAAACGGGTCATGACATCGAACGTGGCTCCGCCCCATACTTCCACAGAATAAAACCCTACGCTGTCGATTTTTTCGGCAATAGGAAGCATATCTTCAGTCGTCATTCGTGTGGCAAAAAGTGACTGCTGGCCGTCGCGCAATGTCACGTCAGTGATTCGAATAGGTTTTTTTGCCGGCATTAGTTAACCTTCCTCATAAAAGTGCGAACTAAGTATCATGACCATCAGGAAAAATCAATGGAAATTTCCCCGGAAGTCTGTTATGTATATAGACACGGGAAGTAGCTCAGCATGGTAGAGCACAGCGTTCGGGACGCTGGGGCCGCAGGTTCAAGTCCTGTCTTCCCGACCATTTTTCCTCGTTGCGCTTCACTCATACACAATGTAGAACATAAAAAGGAGAATGACAAGAGCTTTCAATTCTTCATTTTGCATTGTCATGTTTTTTGGAGGTTTTAATACATGATGATATAGTGAAAGCGATCCGTGAGAGTCGCTCCATCAGGGTTTTTACCGCGCAGATACCCGATAACAAAGCTATTGATGAAATACTTGAGGCCGCCCGATGGGCGCCATCAGGGCTCAATAATCAGCCCTGGAAATTTATGGTCCTTGGAGGAGCTTCTTATTACTTGTAGAATACCCCACCGGCGAAGCTGACCGAAGAATTGCCGTCAGTCCACTGGTCGTAACCGACAATAGTACAACTGCTTTTTTCGAGGAGCTTGAGTTGAAAAAAGATGGGTGTGAGGCCGCATATCCGTCTTGCATCGCCTTCTTCCTTGATGCTTTCAAAAAAACCTTTTGCATCAACTTTTTTCACTGATTCGAGGAGCATTTCATCGTGTGCTTTTGAACGGGCAAGCGTTGCCGTGTCGAGAGGGAAGTTGTCGCCGAACTGTGCGCCTATGTGGGCAAGGTCTGCCCCCGAAAGGATAATGAATGGTTCCCCGTAATCTCTGAGCACCTGCTTCAGATTCGCCACAAGCTCATCAATTTCCCCGGCGTCTATACTTTTCTCTCCGGCAACATACTCATGCATGGAGCCGGTCAGGATGGAGAGTACCTCGAAGTCGTGCTGAACCATGAACTGAATGAGCGGAAGCTGTAATTCAATAGAATGTTCATTCCTGTGGGGCCACTCGTCGACATAGTTTTTCAGGACCTCATTGCCGAGGATCAGTCGGTCCAGTTCTTTCGCATGGTGGATGATTTCAATGGGTGTTTCAAGATCCTTACAGGATATGCTCAGAATCTGCTCCGTAGGGTAATGGCATGTACCAAATATGACAATGAGAGGTTTACTGACATTCCTCAAATAAGGGTATGTTTTTTTGTAAACGTCTATACCCCGTGCATAATCTATATGGGGGGCAACGATGCCCGTTATCTCGCCATCTATTTTTCCATCTTTTTCGTTCCCCAGCATTTCATCGAGAAAAGCGAGGAGGTCCATCCTGTTTGCCGAATAACTCTTTCCAGCGAGAAAAGCCTTCCTTACGGGCGATCTTTCATATTCCTCTTTGAGCTTTGTATAATAATTTCGAAAATTTTCGCTGAAGAGAAGCAAATGGGAATCCATGGTATCGACCAGTTCCTGAATTTTTTCAATGTAGACCAGTTCACCGGTGGCCTCCATAAATGCAGTTTGTATATCCCGGAGTGTTCTTGTGCCGTCCATGAGAGAAATCATGAAGGCTACTGCTCTTGATACCAGGAGGGCATTTTCTACGATCCCTTCCGTATCCCTGAGAAGAATGAGCTCCTGTCCATCCTGAATGACAGGGTGTGCTTCAATCCATCTTACCCGCGGGTTTTCCATGACAAAGATATACCATAAATCAAGACAAAGAGAAAAGACCAGCCCTGCGATATTGTGCTATTTCATGTAAGTAAAATCCGACCCGGCGGGTTCAAGCCGCCGGGCCGGATCACTACCCTGATTCGTTCCCTCTCACTGAAAGACTAATGTGATCGTCGCTGTTGTCCCGCTGGTATCAGCTACTGCAGGGAAGAGCAGCTTTTTGAAGGCATCCATGACGCACTGCGTAACGGTGATGTTTTTCACAGTATCGGAAGTCGTTTTGATGATCTTAATCGTTCCGTCGGGATTGATGGTGAGGGCAAGTACCAGCTTACCTCCTGAAGCTATTCCCGTATAGCATGTTTCAATTTTTTCCATGTTCTTCTCAATGATGCCGCGAAGGGTCTCTTTGGATAACCCGCCCGTTGCGGTTATTTCTCCGATGGTGACTGCAGTTGTTTTTTTCTTTTCGGCTACCCAGCCGCCAACCACCCCACTCGACTCTGTTTTCGCCTTCAGGGCTGTATCATACTGCAGGTTACCCTGTCGGTACATTGTGGGTGATGGCGCTGCCAGGGCCATCGTCATACCGCTCGCTTGACCGATGGCATAATCGGAGACATCCTGTGGCAGAGGCAGAGGCTGATTCACTGTATCCGTTTTACCGTCCTTGTTACGGATTTCATTGTCGATGGCGACGAAGGAAGTGTATGCGGTAAGGAGATTATAGGTGAGCCCCAGTTGTGTTACTTCCTTTACACGTTTGTCATCGGAGCGCAGCTTATTATAATCGGAAAGGATCGTGATTCTCTGTCGGGCCCAGAGGTATTTAAGGGACGCATTGGTCTTCTGGGGCTGTGTTGTGGAAACATTAACCGTCTCGGCATATTTGCCATCGCCTGAGATGCCGGTGAGGGTTATCGTTCCCTGTGGTTTGCCACGCCATTTTCCAAAAACAATAACAGGCCGTTCCGCAAGCACATCGGGGATGGAAATGGGCTCCACGTCGTAGGTGCTAAGACCGTTGAATTTTACCTTTACATTTGTTAAGACCGGTGACTGGATCATTTTCCGGAAGCGCTCTGCCTGAGCAGGGGCTTCGTCCGGTTTTGTGATGACAAAGGGTTCACCCATGCCGACATGGGCCATGCCTTCAATAATGTGACGGTTCACACTGGAGCCGATGCCGAAGGCAAACACGTTGGCATCGGCTAAATGACTACGGATAAAGTCAAAAGCCTCTTCTTCGACTGACACATAACCGTCTGTTGCGATGATGACGCTCCGGGAAAATCCTTCGGCCCGTTTCAGCGAGAGAGCGCGCTTCAACGCGGGCAGAAGCTCCGTGCCGCCGCCGCCTTTCTGACGGTCAATGACATTCATTGCCTTATCAATATTTTCAGTGTTGGCAGGGAGCGACTCTTCGGACATGAGCGATGATCCGCCGGAGAAAAGGAGGACATTGAATTTATCTGAAGGACGAAGACTTCCAATGAGATTCCTCAAAAGTTTCTTGGAAATTTCAAGGGGGAAACCATACATGGAACCCGAGACATCAACGATGAAGATGTATTCACGGCCCGGTATCCGGGCGTTGGTGATCTTTTTCGGAGGTTGCATCATGAGGAGAAAGAAGTTCTCTTTTTCTCCCTCGAAAAGCAGAAGTCCAGACTGTATTATATCGCCTGCAAGCCTGTAGTGGAGGATATAATCGCGATTCCCGCCGCCTGCATCAGATTTATCGAGAGTCACCCTTGCTGTGGAAGGACTCATGTAGGTGGCATTTACTTTATGTGATGTGGAAGCAAGTTCCTTGATGGGCATGCCGGCTGCAAGGTTGACGGTAATGTCAAAGGAATAGGTCGGTTTCTCGTTCTGACGGAGATAGGGGTTTTTTACCCATTTTTCCGATGCGGAGGCAGTGGCTTCCTTCGAGTTGGAATAACGGGGGCCAACAACAGTGGGATAGGAGAATTCATAAACTTGGTCAGCGGGGAGGAGCAGTTCCGTGTATTTCAGTTCCACCTTGATTTCATCATTGGGCATAATGTTTGCAACATTCATCTGGAAGACATTGGGTCTCTGCTGTTCCAGGAGTGACGCGCTCTTTCCCTGGGCCCGTGCCTGCTCGTATTCCTTGCGAGCTTCATCACGCTTTTTAATCTTTGCCTCGATAACCCGCTTTCCGATTACCATCTTCATGCCGTAGACAGCGGCCCGTGTCGATGCAGGAAAGATATAGATGGCCTCGATGGCTTTCTTTCC
The DNA here is from genome assembly GCA_013824645.1 of Syntrophus sp. (in: bacteria). Classification (GTDB taxonomy): domain Bacteria; phylum Desulfobacterota; class Syntrophorhabdia; order Syntrophorhabdales; family Syntrophorhabdaceae; genus PNOF01. The sequence goes on from PNOF01000008.1 coordinate 28,378, forward strand.
CTCATTTTTATAGACCTGTGTCACCACAACGTCGGCGATGACCCCGGAGATATTCACGGCAGCAGAAGTTGCCTTCAACGGGAGCTGGTCAATGGCCGGGTCGTCACTTTTGACGAAAAAATAGGGAGAAAGGGTCTTGTCGGCCGATTCATCGGATATTTTCGGTTCGGTATGGGCCGGTGCCTGTAAACCTGGAACTATGAGAACGGAAAATATCATTGCAAATAGTGCCAGAAATTTTGTAACGCGCTTCATAAATAACCTCCTCTGGGTCCTTGAATTTTTCATTCTCATAATGAGACAGAAGATGTCCCGGAAAAGTTCCCGGTTTCTTGAAAATATGAATGAAGATGATTTAGAGCTCATCCATAATTAACTCGCAACGGCCTCTCTGAATGTTCCTGCCTTTTCCTGGGTAAAGCCAAGGTTGTAGTAGGGAGTAGGCCAGGTGGGCGCAAGTTCTATGGTTTTCTGCGATTCCTTTATCGTGTCTTCAAGCTCAGCCGGTGACTTCCCCCCCTCCGGTTCACAGAGAGAAAGGCCGCCCATTTAGCAAGCTCAGGGCGGCCTTCATTTATTTACAGTATGTATTAGGAAATTTCCCCTTGCATTCATAAGGCGAACAGCAAGGCGTGCCGTTTAAAACACATGTCAGGCCCTTCTCGATGCAGTTGGAAGCCAGAACGATGTTATTTTCTCCGGCCACAGAATCACCGGTTGCCGATAAATAACCTTTTGTGCAATCTGTGGTATTATCGCTCTTCTTGTTTTTGGCTTCACATCTTTTGTTGCAGCCACTAACTCCATTAAGACAGTTATTGACACACTTGGTCCCTTCTGCACTATCCACCTTCGTTGTTTGTCTGCAAATATTTAGACATGTTTGGAAAGGGCCATTACAATCACTCTCACAATCAGCTAAAGCAACACCCGACAATAATGCTAAAACAATCAATACCCCTAACAATACTGATCCAATCTTTTTCATTGCTCCTCTCCTTTTCTGTTAAGATGTGTTTCTGTTTGTTGATCTAAAAGCTTTTCTTTGTTCCCAGACCATACAAGAGGCTGCTCAATATTCCTTTTTTTTCAGTTTTTCGCCAAGGCTGTCAGCCCAATAATGGATAGTGACTACATATTGGTCCCCTGTATTATCGGCAAACCAAGTCACTCCGAAATCGACCCGTATGCTATATTTTTCAAAAGTTCTGCTATCAACGAGATCCCACCAAGCACCCTCTTGTGGATGCTCTTTACCATCGTTGGTCTTCAATTTATCAGATCTGCGGTCCGTGGGCGGACCATATTTTTTACTAAGCTCGTCGACTACCTGTCTGTATGTCGATTGTGGCGCCAGAGGATAGTCAGAACGTGCACAGTGATTAGCCGACGCAGAATAGAAAGAATTGGCAAGCAAACTAAAATGAAGTTCGCAGGGAGTCTGGGCAAAAGCCCCTTTGAATACCAAGTTGCCGGGTGTGGCGCCCGTGAGTTGCCGGTAGCCCCGTTCGTTCATGGTTTTAACAATTTGCTCTGTGCTGGCTCCCCAGGGCACCCCTATGAATCCGTCCGGCACCGCTCCTGCCTGGGCTATGCCGGAAAACATAACAACGGACAATACTAACAGGACAAAAACAATGACCAGATAAAACGCTTTCATCTTTTTCATAATCTCTTCCTTTTCTTTTAATATTTACTTACCACAGCGGAAACAACCCCTGATAGCCAAGACACTTTCATTGCATAATAAAACTTCATCTTGTTTATTGGTTTTCATTTATTTGCCCTTAGGACTACTCGTGGATGTATTTACTTCATAGGAAGTGCTAGATTTGTTTACCTCATAACTGTTAACAGGCGTTGGTTTCGGTACTTCCGGGACCTTGACGTCCTCAATCTTTTTACCTGCTGCGTTCTCAAGTTGTAAGAGGGCGGGCCCTTTTTCTTTAACCGGTTTTGTTTTGGTAGTGTCCGCTGCATAGGAAATACTAACCATGAAGACTAAAACAAGGAGCGCTACCAGTACCAGAGATTTCATACCTAATACCTTTGTCATCTTTTCCTCCCTAATTCTCATTTATTTGACTACAGCTATAGGACAATCAGTTTATAATAAAAGTTCCCGAGCTGCAGGCGATATTTGCCGGGGTCAGACTTTGAACATCATATTTAACCATCGTAGCCGCATCCTTTATTACGTTTCATTGCCCCCTGTAGCCCATAAACATATCAGACAATCTTTTCTGCCGGTGTTTCGCGGTGATCGCATTGAGTCTTCTCTTCAGCCCCAGCCTTATCCTGGTCAGAGGGTCTTTCAGTTCTTCGCTGAAAAGCTTTTTTTCGATGGCATAAAAGCAGTAAGGGTCATTGTGCAGTCGCCCTGTTTTCATCAAAGACATCTCATTGCAGCCACCCTTACACTTTTTGAGATGTATGCAATTCCTGCAGTTTTCTCCTGTGTCTGAAACATCGAATGCTCTCGAATAGGAAAATGCCGTGTCACTGTTCCATATATCATATACACTCATGGACCTTACATTACCTTCTATCGCAATATCTGTCATTGACAGGCAGCCTTTTATATTCCCGTTGCTCTGTATCCCCAGGACCGAAATGCCCGCATGACATCCGGTCCACTCAGGGGCAAGGGATATATTATTCAGCATCATTGAATTGAAGCCGAGGTCATCCGCTCCAATGACAGGCATTTGTTTGACAGGATATTTTTTTCTCGTGGAAGCGATAAACATCCCCACAGAATAGAAATCCTCTTCATCAAGAAGGAGTTCTTTCGGAAATCTCCTGCCTTCAGATCCTGCAATCTGTATCTGCCACGCGACATTCCTGCCCAGCAGCAGGTCTCTTATTGCAGGCAGTTCCATTAAATTCATCTTATGGACAGTAGTAATGACACTTACCGGCAGCCCCTCTTTGAGCGCAATATTCATAAAATCGCACGTTTTATCGAAAGCGCCTTTACGGTTGCGTATTTGATCGTGGAGTTCAGGCTTTGAGGCATCGAGACTTACCGCAACAGTTCTCGGATTCAATGATCTGAGTTTTGAAAAAGTCTCTTGGTCATAAACAGTTCCGTTAGTTATTACAGTAAGTTCCATATCGAGATTCCCGATCAGCGCTGCTATATGCCAGAAGTCTTTCCGTAATAAAGGCTCCCCTCCCATTAATGTAATGCCGAGACATCCGGTTTTTTTCAGGTCATGGCAGAGTTTTTCGGCTTCAGAAGTCGTCAGCTCATCGCCTCTTTTCCTGCCGGCGCTTGATCCGCAATGTATGCAGTTAAGATTGCAGTCAAGGGTAAATTCCCAAACAACGTTTACTAAATTGTATTTATTTTGCATTCCTGAAATCTCTAATGCTTACACCGCCATACTTTGAAACGGGGTATGTGGGCCTCTCAGTGTTTTGACCAATGCATGCCATAGTGCACTCCTCTTGAGTATCAAATGGCACCACACCGTCACAACCGCCATAGATGAATGTCTTGCATGTGTTTGTTCCGGCATCAAAATAGTATTTGTCAAAAATAGCTTTGCATGAGCCGCTTTCAGGCTTTAGTCCGCATCTTTCCGACAACGGGTTTGCCTTGCCTTTTTCGGGCTGGGGATTTACCTCGGCCGCATTGGAGTTGCTCCATCCGGCAGCAAATACCGAAAGGGCCAGGGCTAAAAGACCTGAGAGCCCAATCTTTGTAAACTTCTGTGCATCCTCTTTTGTGAGGTTTGTTTTTTCTCCCAGCTTTGCTATTTTTTTATTCATCCCATCCTCCTTTATCCGTTATGACAACTATTACTTCGTGCATTCCAAACGCTGACATACATAAACCTTCTATTTTTTTATAAATATCTTAAGTTATTAAGGTCCAACCTCTTCTTTTACGTTTCCCGTTTGATCACTAAAGTATGTTTTATCACATCCTGGATGTTTTGCTGATATTAATAAACTATTTACAGTACCTTGAACATGGACTAAAACCTTATCGGACTTTTGAAAACCATGGTCTTTTAAATCATCAACGTTATTAATCTCTCCCTTGGGGTGATCCAAAAAGTAAGCCTGAGATGCTGTATAGGCATTTTGTGACTCCGATTTAGCTGAAATACAGTACCCCCTGGTCTTCATTGCGTTGAACTGTGGAATTGCAATAGCCGCAAGAATGCCAACAACTGCTATCAACAATATTGGCGCTACAATTACGACAGCGTTATTTACACCGCCCTGATGAGCAATGTTTACTGCTCTTTGTATGTCAGAGGAAGAGGGGGCCAGCTTAATTTGAAGAAGCTTTTTCTTGGTATGTTTATAATAGATATAGTTACCTGTAATGCCAAAAAATATCATAAGAGGAAAGGTAACCAGGGGTATAATCGAAAGAACGAAAACAAGCAATGCCCAAAGGTAAAGCTTTCTATATAGCATCCAGAAGAAAGGCACAAAAAATGCCGGCCAATGCCATGTTGCCGAAAAACTATCAGTTCCATCTATGTTAAATTTCTTAAATTTTGTTAAATATTTATCCGCATTTCCCCCAATAAAACTTGTATAGTCTTGCTCCGTTATTGCTGAAGACACAGGGGCGCCTTGTATGTCACTCTGAACATTTGGTAATTTCTCCCCACAATTCCGGCAAAAGGAACTGCCTTCCGCTATTTCTTTGCCACACTTTGTGCAATAAGACATAATTACCTCCTTGAGTTGTTTTAAACGACGTTTTGACCGTGAGTTAGAGATAAATATGATGAGTATAATAATTCCAAGAGGAATCCCCAACACTACCGTCATTACTATTAATTCCGGCAACCCAATTCCAAACATATTCCCCCCTCGGCATCATTATAAATCAGATAGCGGCATCCCGGTCATTTTTTTTGAAGGTTTTTAGTCAGCCAACCGAAAGGGATGTCAATATTAAAATAAATAATAGTTTTTTCGGCGGTCTTTTTATTCTCAACATCCATCTTGTCGTAATTATGGCCATTTGTAACAAATGAACTATTCCTAATCGATTTAAGTCCGTTTGCATTCAGAAGAAAATATTCTTCCCGGACAGATATAACGACAATAGCCTTCTCAGTGGTAGTCCCGTCGCCCGAGGCATATAACGAACCGACAAGCCCTTTTAATACAGAGTTGTGAAAGGCGGATTTTTCTAAATTCCCCATCTCTCTGTACGCAATTCTGCATAACATATGGGCATCCAGGTCAACATAATTCTTCTCCAGTACAGATTCGGCCTGTCTGACGGCTTCCGCGTAATTATTTTTGTTAAGGGCATCGAATGCCGTATCTTTTGCACTATCGTCAGCGCCGTATGGTTTATAATCCGGAGTCTTTGTGTAAGAAAGCCTCAGTGCCTGAAAATCGACGTTTATGTCATTATTCTTTATTTTTTTTACAAGGCCGTAATAATCAGTATTGTTGACATCCGTGGCAGTCTGGTTCGGGCCAGCCATAACGGCAGTCGCCCCCATCATGGTAATAATGGCGACAATACACAACGTTCTTAATGCTGTTTTCATAGTCTCCTCCTTTTTTATATTAGACAAAAGGAATGCAAAAAAAAGTTCCCCGTTTATCTCTGTCGGCTATTTTTTCCGGAAGGTACACGAGAATTTATCCCCAGTAGCAACTCCCGCACCAGCCCCTCCTCTGAGTGCCTTCTCTCTTAGCTTTACAAGTGTCCTTGAGACGACCTCTACTTCGACTTCCACTATAGAAGTACAATCTCCGAACTCCTTATTTGCGGACTCATCACAGACATTCACAGATGATTTGTATCGTAAGACGGGTCCGGTAACCTTCAGGGTTTGGTAGTAATTACGTGTGGGATAATAAAGTATAGTCTGTATAACTTTAACTGCATCATCACCCTGACGGACAAACATGTATTGACCCCAATTAAATCCTGTTCTTCCTTGCGCATCATAAGATTGCCATTTCTGTTGGTCCCAAAACGAAACCAGCACATCAATAATCTCCGGTACCGTAAGAATCTGTTCGGCCTTGTACTCGAGTTTGTAGATATGCTCCTGTATCTTTGCGGCATCCGGGGCATTTGGTGCAAGGCGGAGATACTGCTTGAGGCTCGCAACAGCCTCTTTCAGTTTTCCTGCCTTTTCCTGGGTAAGCCCAAGGTTATAGTAAGGATCGGGCCAAGTGGGGGCAAGCCGGGATGCCTCTTGGAACTCCTTTATCGCGTCTTCAAGTTCAGCAGATGACTTTGCAATCTCCACCGCAGCCTGACCCCGTGCCATATGACGTCGGGCCTCTTTGGGTACTGTCCCTGCGTAGCCCATAGACTGCATCACGAACAGAAGGCATACCGCCATAGCAGCGAAAGGAGTCACCTTACTCATTAGTTTATGCATCTCTTACCTCCGGATAATTTAATGGTATTGGCCTTGCGTTCATTGGATTGTCGCATTTGCCACCGGTATAAATATTTCCGGCTATCAACGCACCCGTCATCAAAACAACGAACACTATTATCATTAAAGAACATCAGCTTTTTCTTACTCTCCTACTTTTTAAGGTTTTATAGATCTTTATCTTTAGCACGTTTCTTTTCTTGTTCCTTCAGGGTTCTGTTTGTATAATTAACATTAACTTTTCCTTCGACCTCCGGCGGCATCGATCTGGGATTTGGGGCTTTATACTGATATGCTTTACCTAGAACGAGATCGATAGTAGTGTTCTGACCTGTTAGTGTCCAATTATCACTCCAGGGTTTCCAAGGTTCTCCACTGTCTGCTCTATACCTGTATATAGGATTGCCATATTTCCGGATAAGCTGGGCCTCCAAATCGCTGAAACACTGATCAATAGAATATTTGTTAGTTTCGCGATAAAGAAAAAGAGCTCCGCCTTCATAAACCTTGTTGTTTATAAAACGAAAAACCAAATCTGCCTTATACCCGGCAAATTCCCCATTGTATATGTATACATGGGCTTTCGACTCGGGATCTTTGGGGTAATACCGCTCAGCCATTGCTTTTTTCACCTCCGCACGACTGGCTCCCCATGGCAGTCCTGCAAACCCATCCGGCACATCGCCCGCCTTAGCTATGCCGGCAAATATAACAACTAATACTGTCGTAACGACTAAATAAAGCACTTTCGTCTTTTCCATCAATTCCTCCAATTTCAATTTTCCGGAATACAAGTTCCGTGCTATATGGTTTCAAGGCAAAACCGACGACGGAGCTGACGGCTTTGCGCTTTAATCTTTACTTGCCGCAACGGACACAACCGGCGGAGCCCTGGGCGCTTACCAAGTCACCATCTGCTTTTTTGCAATCCCCCAAAGTCGTGTAACATGCACCGCTAAATACATTGAAATAGGGCTGATTTCGTGAGCAATTCCCCACGTATTTCCCCCCTGCATAGCAGGGCAGATCATTATCCGCCTTAATGCTGTTTTCATGACCTCCTCCTTATATTAAGTGGTTATTGGCTAAATCATCCAAACTTTCCTCTGAATCTAAGGATAATATTCGGCATTCAATATGCGTCACATCCTTATATTCATAGACATTAGACAAAACTTCAAGCAAAAAAGTTCCCGCTTTTATTTCTATCGGCTATTTCTTCTGGAAGGTATAGGAGAAATTAGCAACCGCGGCGTCTATGTATGGCTTTATTTCCGGGGAAACTACCTTAATGGACATTCTGACATATCTTCTGGAAACAATTTCCAGGCTGAAGCTACGCCAGATCGGACAGCCATCCTCATTCCTTGATCTGTCAGAACACAGAAAGTAAATAGTATCGAAGGTAAGTGTTTTTCCATGCGGTGTCACGCGCTTGGTTTCGGTTTTCTGAACGTTTTTACTATCAACTCCACTCTCATAAGCGATGATAATCTGTTGTCCGTCCCTCCTGAAAAATCGCATGGACCCGATCTCTTTAGGATCAGACCCTGGCGTTGTGCCCTTGAGTTGCCACATGCTGCTGTTGCCCAACGAGCCGAATATATCCAGCGCAACCTCGTCTGTTATCGTTTGTTCCGCCTTGAATTCCAGCTTGGTTATGAGGTTCTTGAGCGATTCGGTATCCGGTGCCTTCGGTACAAGCTGTAGATAACGTTTCAGGCTGTCCGCTGCTTCCCTGAATTTGCCCGCCTTCTCCTGTACGACTCCCAGGTTGTAGTAGACCTCCGGCCAATCAGGCGCCAGGGACTGTGCTTTCGTGAACTCCTCGATAGCAAGGTCATAATCAGCAGGAACTTTTGCCATTTCTACGGCCGTCTGACCGCGTACCATATGCCGTTGGGCTTCTTCAGATACCGCTTGGGCATTTACAGCGGTCAACAGCAAGACGCTAACAGCAAAAACAATGACCAGATAAAATGCTCTCGTCTTTTTCATCATTTTCTCCCGAGGGTGAATTATTTTTATATCTTACCACTTCTAATGCATGATTTCCTTACGCTTTATGTAGATACTCTCCTTCTGTAATTAATCGTTCCTTTTTCAGCCCCTCCAGGCTTCGCAGTTTTTGTTCCACGGCACTGCTGCCCTGCTCGAACAGCCAGCCATTCTTTGTCGGCCCGATAAGTTAACAGAGCGCTGTTCCTCATTAACAATGAGGATTTGCATTTGAAATGTTTGATCAACGTTGCGCATCAGCGGTGTTGCGCCGAGCACTCAGGGATACACGAGAAACTTACTTCGCAGCCTCCGCTGAGATGTGAGTCGTCTTGTTCCTCCCTCATCCCTATCCTGTGCTCGTGGCTATGCTGCAGCTTCTTCTCGCTTCCACAGAATAAGTGTCAGCCATACCATAAAAATCCTCACTGGCAAAGCTATTTCCGCTGGTAAATCAATAATAGCTTTTTTTGTAAATGCATTTTCAGGCCTTACCGACCCAATTGTTTGACCGTCTTCGCGTAAGACGAACTCGCGCCGCAGCGCAGATTCTGCTTCTAATGTATAGCTTTTGTTGTTGTAATCTATTTTGTACGATCTGATCAGAGCGCTTGGTTTTTCTGCGCGAGCAAGTACCAATCCTTCCTTCTCAATAATAAAAGATCCATTTAATAATCCTTCGCGGAAAACTCTGTAATTCGACCCATCGAGGTACAATTTGCCAGCTTCGCGCACCCAGGCAAGGTCGATCTTTGCGATGGCCTTATGGTCGTCAAAGATTGTAAAGTCCCAGGAAAACCAGCCATTGGGTACAGCGCTTAATATAATAGTGAACCTCCTTTTGGTATTCTGCGCATTGTTACTTTCGAACATATGTTTTTCATGGATACATCCTCCTCAACTTTTAACTTTCTGTTTCTTTCCGATAACCCCATAAAGTATGATGCCTGGAATTGACAGGAAAATGACTACAAGGAGCCAGACAATCTTATCGTTGCCCCGAAAATTGCTTCTCAGAATATCGATAATGGCAACGATACTGAACGGAATTGTCAGAATACAAATGACTATCAGGACAACTATTATTTCGTATATTCCAATACCTATCATTGTAACCCTCCTGTTTTTTATAAATATTTGACAAACCTGCAACGACAAAAGTTCCGAAATTTCTTCTTTATTTTCGCAAGTCCTACTATGGTCCATGATGCCCTCGAAAAAGCCATTGAAAGCTATAAGTGCCCAAGAGGCCATAAAAAGCATCCGAATAGTTGCTCATGGAAGCACTTTCTTCCTCAGACAGAGTACTCCCGAACAAAGATCCCCGACTTTTCTGCGGCAAAAACTGAGGCTGAACTTATGGATGTTATGAAAATCATTCCAATACAGACCGACAAAGAATAAAATAAACTCTTAAATCTAAACATGACTTTCCCCATTAAATCTTGTCAAAAGCCTTCCATTTTAAGTTATCAAGGTCTTTCGTTACTTCTTCCCACCTTTCTTTGGCCGCTATTCTGTACTTTTCCCTTTAACTTTTCGATGTGGCATGATTGCTTTATTGTCATCTGTGATAATAAATATTTCTCTTGCGAATTTATTCCCCATGCCGATTCTGACTGAATATTCCACATTTTTTTGCAATTCAAATGGTCCCATTACCTCAGTAAATTCCTCAAGTTTCTGCCCATATTTTATCTGTTTCAGTCTCGGATATTTTCTTTTTTTTACCTCAGTTGTCAGGTCGTGGCTAAGAGACCATATCAGCTTTCCATACTTTTCCCCTGCATTTGGATTGCGAGCAGCCACCCCTACAGCGCTGATCTCATGTTCTTCTTCCAGCACAAAAAACAATTCATTGTCTATCATTACCACATCAACGGGAACTGGGCCTATGCAAGAATAAAAATATATGCCAAAAATAAACAGCAGCATTATTCTTGTGACATACTTTACTGTTTTCATCTTAACCTTCCTCTTTTTTGTCATAATTACGTTTATCTTTCCGGTAAGAAGGATTTTACAGCATATTTATGGCTCGCTTCGCGATAAAGCTGTTTTCATTCATACACTCTCCCTAATCATTAAAACCTGTCTTTGATCCTGTGATTTTCTGCCCGTCATGGGAAACAGTACAATGATTGCGGCCCATACCTCTTTTTGGCACTACTGTTATATATTCGGCCCCCCTGATTATTTTGTAATCCTTTTCGGGAAATTTTGATAAGAAATCTTCGAGCGGCATTCCCTGTGTCGCATTAATGCAGGCATCGGCAGCCGCTTGCTTCGCCTGTCTCATATCATAAACAAAATAACCTGCAAAAAACGCTACTAATAGTACAAGCAAATATATTCCTTTACGAACAATAGAACTTTTCTTTTTTTTACCATCAGGATCTACCCCTGGCTGATATTTTTTTAACACGATACTTCTCCCTTTGTCTTAATTTGGTCAAACTATTTTACTATCCGAACAAAATTCTCGTGTTGATTGGCAGCTAAAACAGATTGCAGCAAATTCATGTTCTGAGACCTTTTCTTGAAGTAAGGGTCATGCCGGCTGTGGATGACAGCAAATAAAAGAAAAAGAAAGATGATCAACGCAAAAAGAACCAGTGCGTTCGCTTTTAGTCTAAATATCGCTAAAAACAGGCCTGATAAACGAACGCGCGCTTCCTGCCCGTTTTTCTGGAAACGGTATATCAGTCCCAATGCAATTAAAGGCCCGAGCACGGGAAAAACAGTTACTGCCGCTATCACGTAGAATCTCCAGTCCCTTAAAGGATAGTATTCTCTGTTTTTCAATTCCGTATATGCACCAATAACCAGGGCAAGACAGGAGAAGGGAAAGACGATGCTGAAAAAAAGTTCCGCACCGGAAGCGGGCATCATCGAGACAAGGATGGCCGCAACGTGGCTGATCAGTCCCGTGAAAAGGGCATTTCTTCCAAGGGTTGTATGGGCGATCTCCGGCATACAGGTTATCTCCTTCTGGAAGATTGGGCAGCCTCTTCCAGAATTATTTTGACGTCTTTCTTTTTTTCAAAAACCTTCACGTGATACTGCCCCCCGGCTCGAAAAGGCCCGGACAGCTCCAGTATTACTTCATGAAGCCCGTAGGAGATCACCATCTGATTATCGCGTATGAAGGGCTTACCAAATCCGATGGAATAAAGCCAGTCCGCGGAATGTCCAAGGAAGACACAGGCCACAACATATTTTTCAAAATCCATATCCGGCGCAGGTTTTTCAAAAGCGCGAGCCCAGAGCTCGGACCATTCCTTTGGCGTCTCCACCACTTTAATGAATGCCTCTTTTTGCTTGGAAACATTGCCCTTCCATTCCATCCCGAGATAGTCCCGGACCGCGCCGGTTTTTTCCAGAAGGCTCACGATAGCCGGATTGGCGCCTTCCACCGCATAAGTCCAGGCCGACTTTCCTTCCTTATCTTTCAGTGATGCGGCGGCTCTCTTTTCGACCAATACTTTTACCATATCCGCGTTGCCTCTTTTGACCGCCAGAATCAGCGCCGTCTCACCCTTTTTGTTGGCCGCATTGAGATCCGCGCCATGGTCGATGAAATACTTGATGCAAGAAAGATTTGATTCTTTGAAAGACTTAACCGCTTTCATCAAAGCCGTCTCTCCTTCGTCATCCTTTACGTTAACATCCGCGCCTCTTTCGACCAGAAATTTCACCAGGGCAATATCGCCGTCCGCGGCCAGCATCAGAGCGGTTCCCGAGGCGAAGCCGCGCATATTCACATCCATATCTTTGGTCAACAGAAGTTTGACGATCTCCAGATTGCCCGCCATAACAGCCGAGAACAAAGCCTCTTGCTTATTAAAATTCCCGTTGTTCTTCACTAAGGTTCTGACAATCCGGACATGATGGGCCGAGATGGCTTTGCTAAGAGCCGTATCCCCGTATTTCGATTTTTTATGGACATCAGCGCCGGCTTTCAAAAGCGCTTCTACTATATCGGCATTGCCCTTTTCGCAGGCGATCATCAAAGCCGTCATTTGATCTTTATCCACAGCATTGACATCCGCTTTATGGTCGATGAGTAGTTTGGCGATTTCGGAACTGCCGTCTTGAATGGCCATCATCAGAGCTGTTTTTCCATCATCGTATTTTTCATTAACTCTTGCGCCGTGTTTCAGCAAAACCCTGAAAACTTCCGTCTTTTTTTCCATTACCGCGTATATCAGGGCATCTCCTTTGCTGATATTCTTCACATTCACATCGGCTTTTTTTTCCAAAAGCTCTTTTGCAATATCAGCATTTCCCTTGATAGAGGCATATATCAAAGCGGTGTTGTTGGCGCCGTTTTTGGCATTCACATCGGCCCCTTTATCAAGCAGAAACCTGACAATATCAAGCCTATTGCCATCCGCCGCATACATCAAAGGAGTGCTGCCGCTGCTTGTCCTGAGATTAGCATCGGCGTTTTTTGCTATCAGAGCTTTGACTTTATCGAGACGACCTTCCTTCACCGCGTTAAATAAAGGATGAAGTGTAAGGTCAGGCTGCTGTGATGATCCATTTTTGCCGTTTGCCGATTTTTCCAGTAATTGCGCAATGTATTCCAGTCCATCCTTTTTCGCCAACGACAGAGCTGTATCTCCATCCTTGTTTTTCAAGTCCAGCCTGGCGCCCTTTGCCAGAAAAGTCTGCACCAATGCCGCGTCCCCCTGCATCACAGCATACATCAGCGGCGTCCGTCCCGTTTTCAACCATGATTCGTCCTGAACATTGACGTCGGCGCCGTTTTCCAGAAGAATACGAATCGTTTTTACTTTATCCCCTGGAGGGCCAAGACGGAGATTTCCCCAAGCGAATGCGGCAAGCAAGGGTGTCAGCCCTTTGCCTTTTGCTTGCACATCAGCCCCCTTGGCAATCAGGTATTGGACAACATCAGCGTATCCATGGCCTGAGGCTTCTATCAACGGGGTTCGATTGCCCGCATCTTTACCGGCATCAATTATTGCGCCATGCTCGACCAATAATTTGACAATTTCCAGATTGCCGTTCGAGGCGGCAACCGACAATGGCAAATCGCCGGTATGGCCTTTTTGATTGACATCATATTTGCTGAAGGTTGAAGGAGGATCCTTAAGAATAGACTTTACCTTTTCAACATCGCCCTTTTTGACAGCCTCTAAAAGAGGAAAATCGGGAGGTGGAAGGCGGCTGTCCGCGAAGCTTGTGGCCGGCAAGAACATTACAAGTAATACCAAAGAAAGAATCAAAAAATTAAACGGTCTGCTTTTCATTTGCTTTTCCTCATCTATATATTTCTATGTGCATTCTTTTTTTTTGCTTCAAAAGGTACGAGAACCCACCGCAGCTTAAGTATGCTGCTTTTAGTGGACACCAAAGTTGATGTACAACTCTGATCTTTCTTATGAACTGATAGGAGTTTCCTTTTCAGCATACGATATGAATAACACGAGAAAAGCAAACTATCAATACGAACGCACTGATTTTATAGTTAAAACCCCTGGTTGAACGAGTACTTTTAAGGCAAGCAGTCAAGCAATAGTGATTTGCCGCTTAAAGAAGTAATGAACTACCCCGCAGCAAGTTGCGAGGTAGTTCATTACTTCTCTGAAACTCTGGTTTACCCCGGAACATTTCCATGTAGACCTTGGTGTCCTCGTAAAAGGTTGAAAAAATAGCATTTATTGTCATTCCGTTGTAGGTTTGGAATCCGGTCTTGACAAAGTCGAGATGAATGACAATATTCCAAATGGAGCTTGAATATGTACAAAGTTTATATTCAAGATTTCCCCCAATCGCCACCGGAGTGAGCCAATCCCCCCCCCAACGACTTCTCCGGTGGCTTCTATTAAAGGGGCTCACGTCGCCCCCTCCACAGGCATAAGCCTGCGGAGCCTTCCCCTCTCGCTCATGAACTCGCTACGAACAGAGTTATTGGGGCTCACGTCGCCCCCTCCACAGGCATAAGCCGCCGGAGCCTTCCCCTCTCGCTCATGAACTCGCTACGAACAGAGTTATTGGGGCTCACATAAAACCCCTCATTTACTCGCAGAAGCTCGTTGGATGTCCCGCCTGCGCGGGATGAAGGCCCGCTTCGCTTTACCCACAGGGGACTTTAGACAGCAAAGGACCCCCAGGGGTAAATACCAATAAATATAAAAATACCGTTTTAGTGCCACCGGTGTGAACTCGTGGGCATCTATTTGCCCTCAGCGTTTTATATTCACTGGTTGCTTCTCCTTGTACATGCCTTACAGTCTGAACCGACTGTCCGACAGGTATCTTGTTAGATAATAATAAAAGGCCCCTCCAAAAAAGGCTTGACAGAAGGGTCGTTCTTTTTTAGGCTCTAACGTAGCTTCAAATGATTACAATAAAAGACGGGCAGATTCCGAGTGCCTTGCAAAAAGGAGAAAAAAATGAACAAGGAAGAAATATTCAAATTTATCAACGACAATCCGGTTTGTTTTCTTGCTACCGTTGAAGGCGATGCGCCACGGGTCCGGGCGATGGCCACGCATAAAGCTGACGGGAGGGGAATTCTGCTCCAGATAAGTACCCCCAAGGATGTCTATAAGGAACTTGTCAAGAACCCGAAGGTGGAACTCTGTTACAACAATCTTGCAGAGGGTATACAAGTACGCGTCAGCGGCACTGCCGAATTTATGGAAGATCAGGGTCTCAAAGAAGAGGTCCTGAACGCGCGGCCATTTCTGAAGCCATTAGTAGAAAGTGATGGGTACGATGTTATAAAGATTTTTCGGGTTGCCAATGCTATAGCTTTCGTGTGGACCAGGGAGACGAACTTTGCTCCCAAAGCCTATATTAAACTGTAAACTGCTCGACTGGACCTGGAAGAGAATGTGACCTCAATGGGCTTTCTGTTTTTCGGGGGGGGGATAGGTTTAGATGAATAAAAACATCACACCGGTATCGTTTTTGTGTATCCTCACCGGTTTGAACCTCTTTAACTACCTGGACCGCTATGTTGTGAACGCTGTACGGACGCCTATGGCCGCAGAGTTTGGCATTAATTATGGAGATTCGGGCCGGCTCTTTACCGCCTTTATGATCGGTTATTTCATTACTTCCCCCTTCTTTGGTTATCTGGGAGACCGGATTTCCCGGAAGGCCCTTGTTATTCTGGGCATTCTGGTCTGGAGCATAGGCACTGTACTCACGGGCTTTGCCCAGGGGTTCGGGCTGCTCCTCTTTTTTCGGGTACTGGTAGGTGTCGGGGAGGCAAGTTACGCGACGCTTGCTCCCGGTCTGATTTCCGACACGTGGCCTTCGGATAAACGCAATAATGCCCTTACGATTTTTTACGTTGCCATTCCTGTAGGCGCTGCCATCGGCTATATCATGGGCGGTGCAATAGCGGCCAACTGGGGCTGGCGCTATGCCTTCTTCTGGGCTGGCGCACCGGGCCTTCTGCTGGCCCTCGTGCTTCTTCCTTTCCGTGAGCCGAAGCGGGGAGAAGCTGATGCAGACAACGGCGAAGGCTTGACGAAACCGGGCATTACAGATGTCTTTAAACTGTTCCGTAATGGAGACTTTAATCTTATTGTCTGGGGCTATGTTGCTTATACCTTCGCGTTGGGAGGTTTCGCCTTCTGGGGTCCCACGTTTCTGGAAGAAGTGCACCGGCTCTCAACGGAAAAGGCAGATCATTTTTTCGGCGCTGTTATTATTGTGGCTGGCCTGGTTGGGACCCTCCTCGGTGGTTTTGCAGCGACACGCTGGCATAGACGTAATCCGGCAGGATATGCCTGGCTGCTTTTCGGTTCAGTCTTCCTTGCTGTTCCTCTCTCTTTTTTCGCATTAATTTCATCAAACACAGTCCTTGCCATGGGTCTCCTTGCGGCCTCTATTTTTCTTCTCTTTCTCTGTACAGGGCCTGTCAATACACTGATTCTTGAAGCGGTGCCGGTCAATTTGCGGTCAAGCGCAATGGCGATCTCTATTTTTATGATTCATCTGTTTGGTGATATGTGGTCACCTGAAATTATTGGCCGTGTGGCAGACCACATGGACAGGGACCTGCAGAAAGCGAGCCTCATTCTTCCCGGAGTATTGCTGTTGGCCGCGTTTTTCTGGCTTGTCCTGGCTTTAAAGACCGTGCGTGCCCATCGCGGGAAAATTCTTGCCAACTAAGTATTAAAAACTGAACTACTACCCGGAGAACCGGGTATCTGAAAAGGGAGGTGACCTATAAGGAAAATTATCAGCATCTGCATTGCCTGTTCTTTTCTTGTTCTGTCCCTGGGGTGCGAAAGGACCGATACGGCCATTGATCTTTACAAAAAGGTAAAGGAAGACTCAAAACAAAAGGCCCAGCAGGCCCAGGACGAAGCACAGAAAATTATAGAGAAAAAGGCGAAAGATGCCATGTCGACAAGAGACAGCGGGGATGGCGAAAAAGATACAGACAGGAAAGACAAGGAATAAAGGCTAAATTTATTGATTGGCCGTGATTTCTATACTGATCCTGATATATTCTTCCTGTGAAGGGGCCGGCAAAACATTCTCTTTGATATTTCCAATGGTCTTCAGGGTATCGAGAAACTCTTTTATTTTCTGACCGGGTAGATCTGCGATAAGTATGGTGAAATTATCATGACGGGATATTATATTGATATGCCGTGCGCCGAAACGGTTGAGAAGCTCTTCCGTTTCTCTAAGCGCTGTTTCTGCGTTGTTCGTACGAAGAGCAATAGAAAACCGGTCCTGCTGCATAGGGGCAGTTGGCTGAAGTTCTTTTGCCACCCGTAATTTTTTTGCCGTTACCGGTTCTGGTGATGTTCCTTCCTGAGAAGAAGCGATACCTCCTGCTGCTTTCGGTAAAGGAGCCGGCGATGGGGCCCTTTCCTGCATGGCCAGTGAGTCTGATTTTCGCAGGGAAACCTCTGCTTTCATCTCCTGCTCAATATATTTGCCCTTTATGGCCGACTTATTTTCGGCCATGTACCTCTCCGGAGCGGTTCCAGGAGGGGCTACACCATCTGTATCATACTGCAGGCCCGATCTGACTTTAATGCCTGGTACGACGACAGTGATCTTATTCTTTTGCTTCTCAGGGAATATATCAGAATCGGCCTTAAGACCCGGAGAGGTTATTTTAGCCGCTGGGGGAGCCCCGTCATCCTGTTTCCGGGCGAGTTCCTGCGGAATGGTTGTCAATGATTCCTGAGGCTCATGAAGAACTTTTATCTCAGGGCCGCTGGTCCGGTAAACAGAGAATACCAGCACCGCCACCAGACAGGTTGCCATCACTTCTATGGGTATCTTTATGTGAAAGGGGTAGAAGAGCTTTTCGAATAGTCCCTTTTTGGATGTGGCCTCTTCGCGCACGCGGACCATGATCTTCTGTGTAAACCACGGAGGGGGATCCACTTCTTCAAGACTGCGAAGGAGGTCCCCTGTTTTTTTCAACTCTGAAAGAGTGGCGCTGCAGTGCGCACAATCAGCGAGGTGCTCTTCAATGAGCTGCTTCTCGCCGGCAGATACAGCCCCGTCAAGATATGCCGATAGTTTGTTCTCTATATCGCCGCATTGCGTCATATGTCACCGAGTATCTTTTTCAGACAGTTTTTCACGCTGCCCCGGGCCCTGAAGAGTCGTGATTTTACGGTTCCATCAGGTATTTTCAGGATATCACTGATCTCTTCGTAAGAAAACCCTTCAATGTCTCTCAGTACCAACACCTGTTTGTATTCGGTATCGAGGGTATTAATGCACCCCTGGACCTTTGCCTGGACCTCTTTTTGTTCCAGTTGTTCGATAGCGGAAGCCTCGCGGGCCGGTGGATCATAAGTTAGGGTGCCGGATTCTGTTTCCACAGGATCATCAAGAGAGATCACTTCGTGATAAGACCGTGATTGTAGCTGTCGCAAACGATTTTTTGTGTGATTGATAGTAATGCCTGTGAGCCAGGTGGAAAACTTTGCCTCGCCCCTGAACTTTTTTATTGACCGGTATGCGGAGAGGAAGGCTTCCTGTGTGATATCACAGGCTTCATCGTAGTCGCCAATCATCCGATACGCAATGTTAATCATTTTCTTCTGGTGCCTCTCTACGAGAATTTCAAAAGCATCTATATGGCCTTTTTGGCATCGGGTTACATACTCGGCATCATCATCCGTGGAGACCCGTTTCTTCTCATTCAATGTATTAGACACTTCTCGCAATGAAATTGTTCCCCGCACCAGCTTAAACCATTTGAACCTGTCCCTATTTTGTTTGCTTTGCCACCTGAATAGCGGTCCCCTTGTTCTTCTCACCGGGCCCCAGATTAACAGTAATGGCGTTATCACCGGCTACGGTAAACGATGCTATTCCCTGATCGCCTGATCCCTGGACAAAGCTGTTTTTCACATTCTTCAGATTCGATTTATAGAAGGCAGCCACTTTTTCAAAATTATCGGGTGTCACCAATGTACACATGTCTGTTCGTCCCTTGCCATCACCTGCGGCGCCCTGCATTGAGACAATTGCTTTCACCGTTGCTCCGGGATATACGGGAACGCCGAGCTGCGCTTCTGTAATTGTTCCACCCGGCTGTCCTGCGACGACGACAGCTTTACCGTCCTTTGTTTCGATCTGCACAGCGCCCTGGCCTGATGAACCGTCGGTTTTCATCGTTACCTTGCCGCCTGGTGTCGAAATCGAAAAGGTATCTTCTTTTTTGCCACAACCTGTCATGAGTAAACCGGTGATGACAAACAGAGAGATTATAACCAAAAACATTCCATTCTTTTTCATATCCATAGCCTCCTTCATTTTATCAGCGATCAGATGATGCTATAGGTGTTCCCTTTTCCAGTTCATTATTAACCGCAATACAGTTTTTTGCAATGGAAAAATATTCCATGAGAGACAAGTTCAAGGAGAAAAGGGGCTCGGCCGGAATCGACTTCTGGTAATTTGGCCCGTTATGCCACCACAACGCTTCAACGGTTTTATACGCACTTTATCCCTTGACATAAAGTAACTTATAAGTTACCATTATAACGATGATTGAATACCAGATCGGGGAATTTGTCAGAGATGGTTCGTCACCATTCATTACAACAGCCCTTTATCGATTGCAGTACGGCAACTTTTCCAACGTTCAGCCCGTAGGCAGTGGAGTTTCAGAGTATAAGATAGATTTTGGTCCCGGATATAGGATCTATTTTGGAAAAGATGGAAATACCTTGGTTATACTGTTAACCGGAGGAACAAAGAAGACGCAGAGTAAAGACATAGAAAAAGCAAAAACGTTCTGGCAAGAGTATAAGGCCGGAAAGAAGCAAGGAGGTTAATTATGGCTCTTACCCGTGATTTTAAAGAAACGATAATGAAGCGTGCAGGCCGTGACGAACAATACCGTAAGGGATTACTTACCGAGGCAGTAAATGAACTCCTCGAAGGGAACCTTGACGTAGGTAAAGCAATGCTGCGCGATTATATCAATGCAACCATTACTTTCCCGACGCTCGCCCAGAAACTAAACAAATCCAGCAAGAGCATTCACCGGATGTTGGGGCCGGACGGCAATCCACGCATGGACAGCATCATCGGTATCTTGAAAATCCTACAGGACCAGGAACAAGTTAAACTGCATGTACAATATTGAGCGAATTACCCCGATTCGCTACTTCACGCTTTTGAAAGGTGTCAACATAGACCATACCCTAACCCGACGAGCGATCAGATGATGCTATAGGTTTTCCCTTTTCCAGTTCATTATTACTGCAATGCAGTTTTTTGCAATGGAAAATATCCTGCATCACGCTTCATCAGTGAAGAGCGTAAAAACATTTGTTTTATACGCACCACGAAAAAGATTGAACTTGTTTATTTCCTGCAGCGTGCTACAGGGAGGTTTATGCGTAAGTTTGCTTCCTGAAAAACGTGCCCTGTATTGCTTTTCAAACTGGGATGGTTTCAAGCAGCATTCGATTATGGAATCGCCGATTTTTCTGATATATGGTGTTTTGTGTCCGGCCAACGGCTTGGAGGGAACCTCCATCTGCGCTGCCCTGCATCGCCATGCGCTGCACTATTACCGGGGCTTGCGTCGCCCCCTCCGGCAGCAAAGCTGTCGGAGCCTCCCCTTCTCGCCCAGAAATGGGCTATTAAGCTTCCGCGCCAGCAAGGCTCACAGGACAACACATCTGAAGCTCCCCTCCAAGCCGTCGTCCATTCTACGCCGGGATGAGTCCCGGCAATAGTCGAGGAATATTCAATGTGTTTGTGCTTCGCGGAGCGAAGCTTTTTGTTTTTCAGTATATCCGAGAATGTGTTGGTGGCTACGCATTTCTTCCTGCTATGCGTAACAAAATCGATTCTTCTAAGACCATCATAGCTTACATGCGGTAATCGTGGAAGGAATATTCATATTAAACGACCGTCGTTTTTGGTGATATTACTGATAAATTGTGTTGTTTGACGGAAAGTGTAGAATACTATTTCTCCGTAATCATTATATTTTATTTCTTGCCATTTGAAAATACGCCGTATATGATAATAGAAAAGTGTGAAAAAATGACCGTCGTATATTAAGTTGTTCGCATGAGATGATATGACGAAATATCAACGAGACTTTTTATCGAAACTTAAAGACCACGACGCGTGGCCAGCTTTGCAACGTGGCGATTTCCTCCAAAACCTGAATGACTTTGCTGACAGCGCAGCGGCAACCCACGCAACAGAAGGTTACCTCGCCGCCTTTCTTGTCTACCAACAGCTTGTGGAGGAGATGGTCAACGTTTTGGTTGATTGCTCGACATTTCTCATACAATGTCGTGTCTTTCCGTTGGAATATCGTGGGACCAAACAATCCAGGAAGAAAATGTTCGGGCAACTACTGATCGAATTCGAAGCTGGAATCATGGATGCCCACACCAGTACCCTTCTATCCAAGTGCCGGACCCTCAATGACCTTAGGATTCGGATGATCCACAAGATTACTCGCAAAGAGTCTCTTACGGATATTACGCGACGTGCTTCACATGCCAAACGGCTCTTTGATGAGATATTCGAACTGTACGACCACATTTATGAAGACTTCCGATCATCCTTCAAAGATCACAAGAAAGACATTGCGGAGCTTGAAGAAATGTTAGAAGAAACATGAGCTATGCGAACGAGGCGTTGCAGCGAATCGGCCATAAAGTGGCCTCTCGCTGAACTCCATGTTCGGCACGAAACAAACAAAGGCTTTAAGAGATCATGCCAATATCGATTCAAAATGGTATCGTAGACGAGAGATGGATGCTTAATTACGATGGAGAGGAAGTGGAATTAGAGGTTAAGAAACCGAATTTCCCTCATTCTCTTTTTACCAAGAATCGAAAAGGTTTTAAGAACAGGCATCCGTGGGAGATTTTTTTTAGGATACTAAATGAGTTGGTGTGGTTCTATAATATTACCGTTCAGGATTTGAATGGAGGGCATGGGGATTATTGCGCTAATATTAATTTTCTCCCTAATGATGACAGCTATGCGATACAGCTGATTGATTTTAAACAGCAAGTCTTTGAAAAAGATCAGCATTTAGCATTAGGATTTTTTCGAGAGGGCGTATCTAGTGGAAGCACGTATTATGCATTCATGTGCTATTCAAAAATCCTTGAAATACCGTTCAAAGATGGGAGGTCGAAGGGAGCTTGGATCGAGAAAGAGATCCCCAACCTAAAAGGTGAATTAGCTGTATCGTTTCGAGATCGAAGAGTTCACATGCTGGGAGGAAAAACCCTTGGCATGTGGCTGAAAGAAGATGGGAGAGACGCACTCTCTCATGCAAACATTCAGGGCGGTAGCACCGTGAGGGACCCTAATAGTTATCAAGATTGGGACGAAATCAAATGGGGTAATACGGTGATGCAAGAATTAGCCGAAAAAGCTATGATTGATTGCCTAAAAATCCCAAAAAGAGAGAGCTGAACAAGGCGATGGAGGACAACGATTTAGGCTGCGCCTGAATCGCGCCTCATCTTGAGCGTTATGCTCTGTTTCAACCTGTAATTTTTAGAATATCATTTCAATAAAACTATTTAATTGTAAGTGAATTCAGTGTCGTTCCCGTTCATGCCCCGCCAACCACTTTGCGTAGTTCGGCAAGCAGGTTATCCTCTACTTCAATCAGGCCGGATTCCTGACGCTGTCTGGCCAGATGACTTTCCCTTTCTCCCGGCACGAATATCTCGTCCACTCCGGGCAGTTTCTTCGTGGATTTAACCTTACTGATAATCTCCGAAACATTACTTACAAGCTTGTCTCGTTCCGTTAAGAGTTCCGGATCAATGGCAAAAATCAAATGTCCCCAGTTGCCCTTG
The DNA here is from genome assembly GCA_013824645.1 of Syntrophus sp. (in: bacteria). Classification (GTDB taxonomy): domain Bacteria; phylum Desulfobacterota; class Syntrophorhabdia; order Syntrophorhabdales; family Syntrophorhabdaceae; genus PNOF01. The sequence continues at coordinate 51,086 of PNOF01000008.1, forward strand.
CTGTCACCTATTCCACAGAAGGCGGCGCCAACCAGCGGCCCCGCCAGTATCTCGCCGATCAGAGCAAGACCTGATCCTTTATAGCTACGGTCGAAGGAACGAATAGCGCCGGCGATGGCCTCTTGCGGATCAGTCGTCGGAATGCCCTGGTTATCATAGGCAAAATCAGCCGGAATGCTTCTGCCTGCCGTCTGGGCTTCTACCAGTCCAAAATAGGAGGTCGCGGCTGTCGACATATCGAGCACGATGGGGTCCTGCTCGCTGGGGATAGCGATGGCCAAAGGATTGGTTCCGAATACAGGCTCGTATGATCCGTAAACCGCAACTCTCTGTGGTGAGCGGCTGAAAGCAAAACCGATGAGCCCCTCCGCTGCCAAACGGGAAGCATAGTAACCTATGGCTCCGGATGATGTGTTTGTGTTAAATGTTCCGGCAATAGCGAACCCGCTTTTCTTCGCCTTTTCTTTCACTATTTCCACTGCCTTCCCGACAACCAGCATGGCGTGGTTTTTGTTGCCGTTGATCCGCGCAGAAATCGGGGTTTCCTTTTCGATTACGATTTCCCCGGCATTCGAATCTTTGGGGATACCCTTGTCGATGAGTTTCACTATTCCCTGATTGTTGTCCCGCAGTTGAGCATAGAGCAGTACATCAGCGATGACCTGAACTTCTTTGTCGTTGTAGCCGTATTTCTTCACTGCCTTGCGTGTCAGTTCCTCAAGTTCTTTAATCGATATTTTCATAATTCTCTCCTCAAATATCCTGCCCGGTGATAGAATCCCCAACACAAATTGCGGTGAATTCATTTAATTATTTTGCTCACTATTTGTCAATTATTTTCCCGATATATTTTTACTTGAGGCGCCCTCTTTTGGAATAGCTATACCTGCGGTATGTCCTTAAAAAAATAATAGGTTGTTCATTTATTGATTAAGCGAGTAGATAAAAGTTACTTTTTGTGATTTAGTAGGTTATTGTGTAAATGGTGAGACCCAGGGGAAGTTATTCATGTTAGGTACTCCTCGCAACCTTGCTACAGGAGATGAAATGAATGACCATTAATATGATAGGGCTTGGGGCCTATTATATTGAAATTCCCCCTGTGGGTATGTTCTTATTAATTAGTCACTTAAGGAATGCCCGGATTTGTCCGATGATGTAATAAAGCTGACCATATTACTGGTCGGGTATATTTATGGTGAGGTGCTATGATACAGGATTTTGCCAAAAGATTAGAAAAAGTCATTGAATTTCTTCCTCCTATACCCATTGTAATGACTGAATTATTAGCGGCCATAGCTGACGAGGATGTAGAGATGAATGCTCTGGCAAGGATCATTTCAAAAGACCCATCCATGAGTATGAACGTATTGAAGATTGCCAACTCGGCATTTTATAGACTCCCCTATAAAGTGGCCACCGTAGAACATGCGGTGAAAATGATGGGGATGAAAGAAATTACCATGATATGTCTTGCCTGTGGGACCTATCGGGCGTTGATGCCGTCACGGAACGTGCAGACCTTCAATTCGGATGATTTCTGGAAACACTCTGTAGCGACGGGGGTTATTGCAAGGAAAATATGCCGGGAATTAAAGGTTGGGGATAAAAATGTTATTTATTTCCTCGGTCTTCTCCACGATGTTGGTAAAGTTATACTTGATAGATTTGCCCACGACATATACACACTTGTGATTCAGACAACCTACGATGAATGTATTTCTATGATTGAAGCTGAAAAACGTCTCATCGGCGAATCACATGATGTTATCGGCGGGTTTGTTATGGAGAAGTGGAAATTACCGGAGGTTTTTGCCGATGTCGCCAGATACCATCATACGGTTATGGAGTCCCCGGAATATAACCGGATAAATGTTGCCATCGCTTCTCTTGCAGACCAACTGGCAAGGGTCAGATATTTTGGTTTCGGCGGCGATATGAGCGGTGTTGTATTCTCTGAAACAGAGGCTTTTAAAGTCCTCGAAAAGGTTGTGCCCGACATCGTCAACATGGATATTTTCCGATTTGTTCATGAACTGGAAACAGTGGATGACGAAATTGTAGAGATGGAAAAAATCTTGACCTCGTAGGGCTGCCCAATGGGGATCATATATCCCTTCCCTCCATTACCCTCTTAATGATCTCACCAAGGGCCTGAACATCATACGGTTTGGCAATTGCCCCGGAAAAGCCGTATTCTTTGAAATTGTGCATGATCGGATCTTCGGCGTACCCGCTGGAGACGATGGCCTTGGCTTTTGGGTCTATTTCACGTATTTTCTGTACTGTTTCTTTTCCTCCCATGCCGCCCGGTATAGTGAGGTCCATAATAACAAGGTTAAAAGGTTTGCCCGATGCCCACGCCTCTGAGTACAACGTAACAGCTTCAGCCCCATCTGTGGCGAATGCAGCATCAAACCCGAGGTAATCAAGCATCTGCCCGACAATATCCAGCAAGGCAACTTCATCGTCCATATAGAGAATTTTGTGTTTTCCGGCGCCTGCCGCCTGCCCCTGTTCTGTCTGTTCATTGTACACGGCTTCCCTGTATGCCGGAAGGTATATATGGAGAGTCATACCTTCTTCTGCATGCGATTCAGCGACCATGAATCCGTCATGGTTTTTAATAATGGAGTAACAGATTGCGAGCCCAAGCCCCATACCTTTTGTGTTGCCCATTTCTTTTTTCGTAAAATAGGGATCGAAAATTCTGGACAGGTCTTCTTCCGGTATGCCGCCTCCTCGGTCCTCTATGGAAATCTTCACATAATCCCCTTCCGAAAGTGGGATGGCGTCATCAGGAGTGAGGGTAATATTGGCAGCTCTGATGGTGATTTTGCCTCCATCAGGCATAGCTTCCTTTGCGTTCATGACAATATTGTGGATTACCTGCCGTATCTGCCCTTCATCAATTTCAGCCCGGCTTAGATCGTCGGGGATTTTATAAGTGCATTTTACGTTAGACCCGCTCAATGTAAGACGTGCAGCATCTTTGATAACTTTTTTCAGTGATACTACCTTTTTTAAAGGTTCACCACCTCTGGAAAAGGTGAGAAGCCGGTATGTCAAATCTTTGCCTCTCAATGTGGCATCTTCTGCATCGGTAAGCCTTTCATATACTTTGTTTTCAGGGTCTATGAATGTTTTTGCAAAGGAAATGTTGCCGAGAATAACGGCAAGGATATTATTAAAATCATGGGCAATACCCCCGGCTAAGGTGCCCACGGACTCAAGTTTTCTTATTGTCAATAATTCCTCTTCCATCTTCCGCTTTTCCGTGATGTCCCGAAATACAATAACAACGCCCAGAATAATGTTGTCCTTATCCCGGATTGGCGCCCCGCTCAGCATGATGATCCTCTCTACTCCATACCGGTTAATGAGGATATCGGTTCTTTCAAGATTTTCCGTTTCATTCTTTTCTATGATCTCCTGTAGGGGGTCTTCAGACTGTACCCTTGTTTTTTCGTCAAGGTTGTGAAAAATATTTATAAGAGGGGCTCCGATTGCCTCTTTCTCTGACCAGCCGGTCATATTTTCCGCTGACTGGTTGATAAGGACGATCTTTCCTGTTGTATCCGCTGTTATAACACCGTCACCAATGGAACGTAGAGTTATGGAGAGCTGTTCCTTCTCGGTTGCCAGCGCTTTTTCAACAAGCATGCGGACAGCGATTTCGTGTTGAAGGTTGAAATTGGCATCGATGAGCTGCTTTTCACTTTCCTGGAGAAGTTCTTTTGAAACCGTTGTTGCTGCCAATTGACGAACCATGCGGTTGAAATCTTCTGCAAGGGTTTTTACCTCACCAGACATGGGAGGTTTCACTAAAGCATCAAAATCCCCTTCATTGACTTTCCGTGTCGCCTCTCGAAGGCTGGTTATGGCACGGGAAAAATACATCCCGATACTATAGGCAACAAAAGAAATGATTAGTATACCGATACCCATAAAGAGAAAGGCCATCTTTTTAAAAGACCGGAGCAGGTTTTCTATGGTAGTACTCAGGCGATCAGAGGTATTACGGTAAATTACTTCGGCATCCCTTACTGGCTGGGTGAATTCATCAACGGTGGCCGTGACGGCAACACTTAAACGGACATTATCGGCAGTTCTCTGCCGGAGGGGGGTAATGTATAAGTATTTTTGTCTTATTTCTCCTCCCGCTTCTGTCCAATCGTAATACCCATAGGCAGTATTTCCACTGAGACTCTTTTCTATGATTGACCAGAGGGTGGGAAAATCACGCTTAAGCACCCCCGGGTCCTTATTTTTAACCCTGGCATCCTTATGAAAACGGGTTACGCCTGTGTCAGAATCGTGAAGAGCCGTGTATCCTTCCCGGCCCACCTGCTGAACCGCGATTTCCCTGAATACCTTATCTCTCTGGAGATCCTGAAGGGTCATATAAGGGTGTGACTGCAGGATTAAATCGAGTTGCATTGCCACATCGAGGGCTTTCTGTTCTATGAGAGTCCCTATGGTTTTATTTAAGATGGCTTTGCTATGGCTCCATTCCTCGTCATAAGCTTGCTGGATTCTATTACGGATTTTAGGTTGGAATTCTCTCCCGTATATTTCAATCAGGACGGCAAAAATGATAATCGGGATGAGCCCGGCAATGAGGGTTATAAGAAAAAGACGGGAGCTGAATTTAGTCGGCAATAAACTGGAAAGCTTCATAGAGTCACTTTCTTTTTTCGGTTTGTACTCATGTGTCTCTCAGTATTATAATACATACATCTGAATATTGCTGTCCTCTCTTCGCCGGACATGTTTTTTCCTATGCCGGTCGCCTCCCGCAATGAGTTTTTCCCTCTTGCCCCCATGTCGGCAAAGTCAGCAGGAATATTATGTTCGGGTCAATAGTGGAATGATTATGAAGCATGGATAATGTGATCATTATGAAGATAGTATACTATATTCATAATTCATTGCATATACAAGCAGGTCAAAAACTTTCTTTTTCAGAAAAGAAGTGATATAAAAAGCAAATCAGCAAATCAGCCAATCAAGTTTATTGATCCTGAAAAGAGGGAATGTACATGAGCAATGTTGACGATAATCTGAAGGAAAACGAAAGGGTTACCTATCGCACCGGGCTACATTGGGTGATATTTGGCGGTCCGTTGGTACTCTTATGCGTTGCAGGCCTATCAATTCCTTCAAAGGGCATGCCGGCTGTAATACTCCTCATTGTGGCCACAATATGGACACTTTTTGTAACAAGGAACCTTCAAATGACCGAATTTGTAATAACCGATAAGCGTATATTGATACAGAGATGGTTTACATTGAAGAAATTCTACGACATCTCTATTTCTGAGATAGTGGATGTAGAAATTTACCAGCCGGCCCTTGGTAAGTTATTGAATTTCGGGAAGATTATTGTTCATCTTCCCAAGAAAAAGCGGGTTTCCTTTCGATTGGTCAATGCCCCGGTGATATTCCTGATGAAATTTCAGGAAGAGTTCCTCAAGATTCATAAAGAGCTGCAGCAAGAAAAACCATAACATACCGGGTATATTTTCTTACCATTCCAAAAAGAGCTTGACAATATAGTAATGACCTATATAATTAAGATATAAATAGTTAGTATATGAACTATAAAGAGGCGCGATGAATTTAAAAGATGAGCTTGGACTTGATCAGGCAATCGAAACAACAGCGCATGAATGCCTTTTGAATATCCTCTATACGGGAACCATGATTTACAGGGTCTCCTATGCTTATTTCAGAAAATACGGCATAACCGATGCACAGTTTAATGTCCTTATTCAGCTAAAATACGCACAGATGAATACACTTTCCCAGGCAGATTTGGGGAGGCGTCTTGTGGTAAATAAGGCTGATATGACGGGTATCATTGACCGACTCGAGAAGGTCGGACTTGTCGAAAGGACCGATCACCCCAAGGACAGGCGCATCAATATTATTAAGATCACCAGAAAGGGCAAAGACATGGTGGGCAAACTGGAACCGGGCTATTTTGAAGGGGTAAAAAAACTCCTTTCCGCCGTACCGGAGGCTGATATAAAAAGGATGATCAAAGGCATGGAGCGGATCCGTGAAAATATCCATAGAGACGGGTTATTCTGAAAATCCATGACCATAGAGAGTATTTTTTTGCGCGTTCATTTTTGAACGGGGTGAAATGTGTCCGGTTTTTATAGGTTTTTTAAACTTGTTTTGAAATGCTATTTTACCCTTGTTCATAGAATGAAGATCAGGGGTTTTGAGAATATACCCGGAGATTTTAAAAGGCTTATCATTATTTCAAATCATGCAAGTCTCCTTGATGGTCTTATTATCTGGGCTTATCTTGATCTTCCTTTAAAGATAATTGTCAATCGGGGCAGGGCCCAGGAGTGGTTTCTGCGACCCTTTATGCAAAACGAGTATACCGTGCCCATCGATACCATGAACCCTTATGCCCTGAAAGGGATCATTGAAAAGGTTGATCACGGAATGCCGCTCCTTATATTCCCTGAGGGGCGTATTACGAGAACAGGGAATCTTATGCGGGTATACGAAGGGACCGGATTTGTAGCGTACATGACCGGGGCGGAAATTCTGCCGGTTTATCTTGATAATACCTATTCGACGATATTTTCCAGGAAGAAAAAAGGCAAAAAGATTTTTGCTCCCATAACAATGACCATAGGAAAAGTCCGTGAACCCTTAAGCCTTGAGCACATCGAACATAAAAAAAGGAAACGTGAAGCAGCAGACAGAATATATCAGATGCTCTGTGATATGTATTATGAGGTACACAATGAACCCTCCACACTTGGCCGCGAATTGGTCCGTATCTGTAAAAAGAATGGCAGCAGGACGGCTTACAAAGATCTCACGGGCAATGAGGTAAGCTACAAGAAGGCATTAAGGGGAGCATTTGTGCTCGGCAGGTATTTTTCTAAGTTTACTGAAAAAAATATCGGCGTGCTCCTTCCCAACCTCACCCTTACTGCTCTTGTTTTCATGGGTCTCCAAATTTTTAAAAAGGTGGCTGTCTTTCTCAATTATTCAACGGGCCCGGGGGCGCTGATCCACGCAATGGACCTTGCTGACCTCAACACTATCGTTACGTCAAGACAGTTCCTTGACCGGATCAAGCTTACGCCCTCTCTCTTCAAAGGGAGAAGAATTGTCTTTGTTGAAGATCTGAAAGGCGTTCTCGGCATTAAAGAAAAGATCATGGGACTCATAGAGAGTATCTTTTCTTTTTCATACACCAGGCTGGGACCTGATGAACCGAAGGAGACCGCTGTTATTCTTTTTACTTCCGGGTCGGAAGGTCTCCCGAAGGGGGTCTGTCTTTCCCATGAGAACATCATATCGAATATCCACCAGGCCCTTGCCAGAATCGATATCGGAGAAGATGATTATTTCCTTAGTGCCCTGCCCATCTTCCATAGTTTCGGACTCACCATCGGAACAATTATGCCTTTGTTTGCAGGCGCAAAGACTTTTCTATATGTGAGTCCTCTTCATTACAGAGCAATCCCGGAAATCATCTACGATGAGGGGTGTACACTCCTCATGGGGACCAATACATTTTTGAATGGATACGGTAGAAAGGCCCATCCCTATGATTTGCATACCATTCGCTATGTTTATTGCGGCGCCGAAGCCTTAAGCGATGCGGTCTTTGAGAAATACGCGAAGACCTTCGGTATACGGGTCATGTCAGGATATGGGGCAACGGAATGTGCGCCTATCCTTACCATGAACAGTGCTCTTGAACATGAATACGGGACAGTTGGGAAAATACTCTCCGGCATTGAGTATAAGCTTGTTCCCACGGAAGGAATTGATAGCAAAAACGGGACCGTGGGGAGGCTTTTCGTAAAAGGCAAGAATGTTATGAAAGGATATCTGAAAAACGAAAAGGCGAACCAGAAGTTTCTTGTCGAAGATGAAGGCTGGTACGATACGGGAGATATTGTGGAAGTAACAGCTGAAGGTTTTTTGAAAATTGTGGGACGGCTCAAGAGGTTCTCAAAGATAAGCGGCGAGATGATATCTCTTACTGCTGTTGAGGAAGCGCTGGCAGGTTTATTCGGCGAACGCAAAGAAACAGTCGTTATGGCTGTCGAAGATGAACGGAAAGGTGAAAAGCTTGTCCTTGTCACCAATTACCGGGACGCGGAATTGAAAACAATACGGGAAAGGTTAAGAGAAAAGGGTTTTTCAGACCTTGCCTGCCCGAGAGATATTATATATATGAAGGAAATACCAAAGCTGGGAACGGGGAAGGTGGATTATGTGAAGCTCAAAGAGTTTCTCATAGTCTGATGCCAATTCGGCTGCTTTCATATAACTTCATCAATTTGATTGTTTTGAGTCTTTGGGTAGCGCTTTTTGGGAAAGATAAAGCGGGCCGAAAGGCCCGCCTGGTCACGATCTATTTCTTTTTCGGTTTGGCTGCTGCTTTCTTTGCTTTCGGTTTCGCTACGACGGCTTTTCCGCTCACTGCTGCCTTTAGGGCTGCTCCTGCGGAAAACTTGGGGACCTTCTTTGCGGCAATCTTGATCTCTTTGCCGGTCTGGGGATTTCTTCCCTTTCTGGCCTTCCTCTCTGCGACGGAGAATGTTCCGAACCCTATAATCGTTACCTTGTCGCCTTTCTTCATCGCCTGTGTAATTGCGCCGGTGATCACGGCGAAAGCTTTCGCTGCAGACGCATTCGAGACTTTTGTTTCCTGTGCAACTTTTGCTATTATTTCTGTCTTAGTCATTCTTACTACCTCCCTGGTTATATGTGAGTTATATATAATTATCAGGCAAATAGCCTCTGCCTGTTGCGTGAATCCCTGTAAGAATAACCATCTATGAGAATTATTACCATAATTACTATATAAATCAAGTACTTTCTGCAATGAATGGGCGAAAATCGTATATTTTATTACTATAGACAAACCAGATCCCGGCATACTTTACTAACGCAGGAGTGTTTTGCGGGCTTCGATTATCTCCCTGTATCGATCCATATGCCCTCCAATTTTGAAGAATATGCGAGTTTCCTTAACCGGTGTACCGCTTATGGGAGGGCGGCATATACCCCTGTAGCTGAATCGAGACATGTGCCGGAATGGTTTTTCTATTGCTTCCTTGATTTGGTTATATCTGCCTTACAGGCGGGATTAAGTTCAGCCTCATGTGCTTTAAGACACTTGATCATTCTTCCGGCTCCCGGTTTTACATCTTTGCAGAATTTGTCCACATCGGCTTTGCAGTCCTCTCTCATTTCAATAACTTTCTTCTTCAGCTCAAGTCTGTTTACCTTACATTCCGGCGAAAGTTCTGATTCGTGTTCTTTGAGACATTTCATAATTCGTCCGTCCCCCCGGGTCATGCCTTTACAGAATTTTTCAATATCTGCCATACAGGGTCTGTTAGCTTTGCCGGGTGGTTGGGCCGA
>PNOF01000009.1 GCA_013824645.1 Syntrophus sp. (in: bacteria)
GTTTTTGCACGGCTTGCCGAATATCAAGATTACAAATGGCATCCAATAATTCTTTAGGAAGCCAATCACAACGCTTGCCTTCTTGCCTTAGAAGCACCCCATATACAGTGGTGATTTTCTCGCAGGATGGATAGATTCAAAACCCCTGTAGCAAAAAAGACGACAGACTTCTTTATGGGAAACACTACAAAATAATTGTTGGTTCTGCGACAGACAGGATAGATCGCTTGCTATATCATATGGTAGGTAGCTTTCCTGATGAACATAATAAAGGTGTTTTATGATCGTGGGGTTGCCGGAGCATCTATTTGTAAGGAGGATCACATGCTATGGACGATTGCTGTAATACTAATAGTTCTGTGGCTGGTGATAGTCGGCTTCATTCAGGGGCTACGAGATTAGTAAGCAGACCTCTTGTCCCATGTAAACAAAGGAAATGGAAGGTCGTCCTATGAGACCGAAGATCTTAGTTGCGATCATACTTAGTTCAAAAGATTGTTTTTAGTACGCTAGAAAAAGTGTTACATGGGCCAATGAAAACGCAGCTATGTTTCCATTAGCCCATGTAAGAAACAATGGAGCGTGCCATTGGCATTATCTTTCTTCGGGAAGGCGCCTGGACGCCCTACAGCTATGGATACTCCCTCTGATATATTAGGAGAGAAAAATCCAGTATAAAAACAAAGGAGGGCGAGCAAGATGAAGCTTCGTACATTATTTGTGTTGATTGTCATGGCTGCGATTAGTGTGTTCGCTGCACTCAACTGGAGTGCATTTACTGCGCCTACAACTATCTCCCTGGTATTCGGCGTCGTACAGGCTCCGCTCGGACTCATTATGTTGGGACTCACCGCCTTTTTGACAGTGCTATTTATAATATTTGCGGTTTTTGTCCAGACGTCGGCATTCGTAGAGGTCCATCGTCATGAGCGAGACCTGCAGGCGATGCGGGAGCTAGCGGAACATGCTGAAGGTTCCCGTTTTACCAAGCTCCATGAATTCCTTGAAAAAGAGACGCAGAGGCTGGCGGACATGGACAAGGAATCCAAGACGGAGGTGCTGGTAAGGCTGGATAAGCTTGAAGGTGTCCTCAACTCCGCCATAGACCAGTCAGGAAATAGCCTGGCTGCCTACATTGGCGAACTCGATGATAAGTTGGAAAAAGGGGCTCGACAGTCACCCGGCCCTTCTTCTTGACAGGTTATTGACCCGAGGAGAAGCCGTGAGCGAGAGCACGGCGAACATGCGCCGAAAGATCGGTAGCGCTGGAAATCTGCAATCCGTTGACCACACGATGAAGGCCACCGCAGCATGGAGTGACGAGAAACCACTTGGATAGGGGGCCCCATAAATCCATTCTTGCAGCCGATTGTTGAGCGTTTGACGTGACTGAATCATACAGAGCACCTTGAAAATAGAAGCTTTCAAGTGGCATTCGATTGTCGGATCGACACTCTTATCCTTGAAATTCGATGAAGATTGCGGCAAAATGGTTTTAAGAATTTTATATGCCAAATGAATCCACAAAAACACGTTATACACTCGGTGAAGAAATAGCTAATGCCATTACACACGGAATAGGAACTGGACTTTCCATTGCTGGTCTCATTCTTCTTATTGTACGAGCTGAAAGATATGCGCCGACAGAATATAAAACTTCATATATTATCGGCTTTACCATCTTTGGTGTATCAATGATTATTCTCTATAGTGCATCAACGTTGTATCATGCATTGACAAACCGGGTAGCAAAAAAAGTATTGGGCATTTTTGATCACAGTTCAATATATTTACTGATAGCAGGAACATATACGGCATATTGTCTTACAGTTCTGCGCGGTGTATTGGGGTGGACAATATTCGGTATTATATGGGGATTGGCTGCAATTGGTATTATATTCTATGCAGTATTCGGTTCAAGGATGCGCAAACTCTCCGCTATCTCATATATTCCGATGGGATTGATTATTATTTTTGCATATCGCCCGATGAAAACGAATCTAGTTACCGTCAGTGGCGACAACATCAGCTGGTATTTACTGCTTATCGGCGGAGCTTTATACATAGCTGGAACAGCACTTTATGCCATGAAGAAAATCAAATGGACGCATTTCATGTGGCATCTTTTTGTCATAGCTGGAAGTATAATGCACTTTTTCTCAATTTATTTGATTCTCTCATAGTATTACTATTAAAATTATGGGAGGTAGGGACGTTCTTGGTAATTGATCCCTGAGAAATAACTCCGAGATAACCAAGATAACTATTGTATTAAGAGTAGTATAATGATAGACTAATATATGTATAAACGAACCTCACCTCAACAAAAGCTATTCGGCGTAGAGACACAGATTACTCCCTCATTGCGCGGTCGTCTTGAGTCTTCATGGGCGCATCTGTTTAAGTGCGAAGTACTTCCAATCCTGTTCAGGAACGAAGACCACTATGCGCTGCTGTACGGTAAAACCGTCTCAGTTTTTTGTTGTAAACATAGGTCCCGCCGCTCAGTCGGGGGGGGATGAGTTGACCGATGCTATGGTCGCAAAGCGGCGGGGTGTGTAAGGCAAATTTATTCCAACAAGCCCAACCTTGCCAATTCTTCAGATTCTTTTTTGTTTGCACGGACAACACGATAGTCGAGAGAAACCCACGATAATAAATCAATGGGTCCTCCATCGGGTAAGACGATCAGCGGTTGCCCATAAGATGATACAGAATGTTCAGTCGTAATTTCTGCTTTGATTCGGATCCTTCTTTTACTCTCCTGAAACAAGTCTCGATACGATAAGATCATGGTGTCCTCCTCGCTTGATATTGACAGATTACTTTTTTCCGGCAAAAGATAAGTATCGTTTTGGCTTGGCAGGTAGAGGCATCCGGAGAAGATACTCCTCCTTTAGAGGGCATGGTAAGAACCCCAAAAGCCTCTCCAATCTTCCAAGACTTTATCGCCTGTTCAATTATGCGGGAATCATGTCCGATAAAAATCTTTGTGTCTAAGCTGTCCCAAGAAACTACCGAGGGACTCATTTTGTACCTTCCGTCATAAGCTTCTCAAGCTCTACTTTGCGAACATATATCTTGCGTTGTGAAAGTTTTACAACCGGTACTTTACCATCTTTTACCCATCGCCATAAAGTGACTCTTGAGATGCCTAATCTTTCTGCTACTTCATCCAAAGTTATTAAGCTTTCATCTACCATCTTATGATATTAAATGATTTCATATCATTTGTCAAGATTTCATATAATTTCACAAAAAGATTGATTTATTTGAAAGGAAATGGAATTATATGAAATGTAATGAAATCTATAAGGAGGCAGTCATATGTTGAGCGCATCAGACAAAGCAAGAGAGGTAACGATACAACTTTCAGAACAAAATGTAAGGAAAATCGAGAAGCAGTTTGAAACATTGGAAGCATTTGAAAAGTTTATAGATGAACTTGGTGAAATCAACGATAGGCACAACACAGTAGGGATGGAGTATATGAGCAAAGGTCTTGTCATGTCGTTAAGGCATAAGCCTGTCTATCTCTGTCGTGTCCTGTTGCCTTCATACGGGGTTTTAGCCATGTTGAGGGGGAAAATGTAGCACAGGGCAAAATAGAGGGGTGACAATCTTGTCCCTTTTCTCAAACGGTCCCGCTTCGGCTGGGCCTTTTTTATTCTGTTTACATAGTGCTTACATTTATTTTTCTATCAGAAAACTGCTTACGTCTATCTTGTCTAAATTTTTATTATCAATGCCTAGGGCGGGACTTGAACCCGCACAGCCGCGAGGACCGAGGGATTTTAAGTCCCTTATCTTGGGCTATTATGATGTTGTATGATGTAATTGTAATCAATATATCTCTTGACATAACAGGCATATACAATTATACTAATCCCTATGGTATACTACGGAATAATATTTATTTTGATTACATATTGATTACATTTTAAAAAGGGGGATTTATGAAAACCTCTACAAGGAAACAAAAAAGGAGCCCGGCGTTAATCTTAAATTTTACAAAAAGCAGCATTGAAAAATTGTCTCTACCGAAAAAGGGTCAAAGTTTTGTATGGGATTCAGATTTAAAGGGCTTTGGTGTCAGGCTGACATCAGGGGGGCGCACATATGTTGTTCAGAGATGGGTAAAAAGCAAGACTGGCGTCGAAGTTAATAGACGGAAAGTAATCGGGAGACACGGCGTCTTAACCTTGCAGGAGGCACGGAAAAAGGCACAGAAGGAACTTTCTGCTATGCTTGATGGTAAGGACCCAAGCGCCGAAAAGAAACGAACAAAGGCCTATTCCTTGACGTTGAGGGAGATAACAGATGAGTATCTGAAAGATAGACGTGATATGAAGAAATCATCAAAAGCAGATATTGAGAAGCATCTTTCAAAGAGTTTTGCAGCCTGGGCAAATAAACCGGCTATTGATATTACCCGCGACAAAGTGGCGACCCGTTTCAGTGAATTGACAGACCGCAGCCAAGCACAAGCAAATCAGGCTTTCCGAGTCTTGCGGTCGATCCTTAACTATGCCCGCGCAAAGTATCGAACTGATGACAAGCCCTTGCTTGTTGAGAACCCTGTCAGTATCCTCAGTGAAACGAAAGTCTGGAATAAGGTTAAACCACGATCCGGGCGTATTCCTACAGATAAAATAGGCGCTGCATGGAATATGCTACAGGCGCTCAGAGAAGCCCCGGAACAAACAACAATAAGCCGGTCCCTTGCTGATGCAGTGAGTTTCCTTATTTTGACCGGTGCTCGTTGGAATGAGGCTGCACAGCTTACATGGAACCGCGTGAGCCTTGAGGAAAAATGGTGGTATTTACCGGACCCGAAAAATAGAAACCCTGTCAAGTTTCCATTGTCAGAGCTTGCGTGTGAGATACTGGAAGCGAGACGAGGCGAGAATCAAACAGAAGGTTATGTATTCCCGGCACGATCCGGCGACGGATATATTATAGATCCTCGCGGAACCATGGAAAAGGTGTCACAAGTGGCGGGTGTTCATTTAATGGCGCACGATATGAGGCGCACCTTCCGAGCTATTGCCGGTGAATGCAAAATAGAGCTCTGGAAAACAAAACTCCTTATGAACCATAAATTATCTCAGGATGTGACGATATCGGCATATACCGAGACTGAGGATCTGAGATACTTGGCCCCGGAGATTAACCTGATAGGTGAATGGATCGCCCATCAAGGCATGATTGCAGCCAGTGAGAAGGTCTTGCCGTTTAAGGCAGTGAATGAGAGGGGAGAAGCATGAAGCCTTTAGAGGGCATAATCAATAAAGCTCTTGAAGAAAAAGCCGAACGACTGAGACAATCAGAGGAATACCGGGACAGGTATTTGAAGATGGGCGACCCTCAAATTGTCGTTGATTTTCTTCAGACAACCCCTTCATATGCTCCCTTACGAGAAAACCAGTGGGTTGTTGAAATCATTGAAGAGTGGTGGAGAGAGGGAAAACATGATTTACTTAAGAAGTTGTTTAGCCTATCACGTGGGGAGAAGAAAGGGGCCAGAGAAACATTCAACATTCATAGGCTATCAGCATTAGAGGTTGACGCTCTTGTCTCACAAGAAAAATTATCGCGCTCAAAAGCCTTTGAAAAAGTTGCTGGGTTAAAACCTTTCGGTGGTTGGGATACCGTTCAAAAAGCATATTATGATAAGGACGAAGAAAGAAGAATGTATCAAACACACATAGAGGAGACGGATGTTTTTTATATGCTTACCATCTATAATACGGTTATACAAATTCACGGAGTGGACCTTTTTGGGGAGTACACGTTAACGATTCGCAAGGATTCATCAAAAGACGATACGGTAACGATTAAAGCTAAAGGTGTTTCGCTCGTTGACGAAGACTTTCAACGTCTCCAGACATTGTTATCCGGCGTTGATCCCCATAAATCAGACGGCTAAACAATTTCCTTTTTTACTAATCTACAACAAAGTAATATATTATTAGAAAAATATCATCTATCTGTATAGTGTAACGAAACCCTCCTATTTACTTCCATTTTTTATATCTGCACCTTACTTTAAACTCCTTCATATGATGCAGTACAACAAAACGAGTGGAGGTATCCAATGCTATTACCAGAAAAAAGTATGATGAACACAGAAGAGGCCGCGAAGTATTTGAGACTGAGCAAGGCTACCTTGGAAGCGTGGCGGTGTCGAGGCGGCGGGCCTGTTTTTTGTAAAATGCAAAAGGCGGTCCGATACTCAACGAATAGTTTAGAGGAATTCAAAAACGCTTGCAGGCAGACATCAACGAGCAGGATCTACGGTAAGGGGGAATAGATATGGCTGAAAAAGTCTTTTCTACTCTCGACATTTATTTATCTGCCTACCTCAAATTGCAAGGCATGGAGCCGCTCCTTGAAGTAAAGAACGGAAAAACCGTTTTTAACTTCGAGGTGACGGACAGGTTATACCGGCTCATGGGGCAATTCAACGGTAACATTTTTGTTGAAGTCGCGGATTTTACCACTGCAATTAAAACCCTTCGGGGGAAGATGCTCAGCGCAAAATCGAGCGTCACTGAAAAAGGATATGCTTATGGAAACTTTAACCGCTAACCGCTACAACGACGCCCTTCAACAAATACCGGCTCCGGGTTGCGGTTGTCACACTGGCCTGTTATCTGTTGCAAATCTGGGCGCATTGGCAAATCTGGACGGTGAGCAAATCTTTGATGACATTCGACACGCTATACCGCGTGGAAACCGGAAAGTCTCAGATCGCGAGATACAGGACGCCATCAATAAAGCGCTGTCAGATTCCAACAGGAGCACCTTCATACCGAAGCCACGACCCGAACCAGTGGTCAATGACGGCAAGATTGCATTACAGCGGATCATCGACCAGGGGCCTTATAGTACAGAGGCCGAACTGATACCAGCCTCACCAGTGGACATTCCAGACGAACCACGGCTACATACAAAACTCTTTATTGAAACCCTATACCGACACACCGACTTTCTGTTTATCGGAGAGCGGCACGACACCACAGTCAAGGACGCTGTAGACTGGCTCACTTTTTATATTGCGAGCGGAAAGACTTCAAGCCATATCATTGTAAATCCATTAACTGGCTCACCTGCTCCAAAAAAAACTGGCAATGGCGAGACATATCGCGGCGACAACAACGTCAAGGATTTTCGCTTTGCAATGGCCGAATTTGACAACCTTTCTCTTGAAGATCAGATCCGGTTCTGGTCAGCGGTCAAGTTGCCTATCATTGCTTTAATTCATAGCGGCGGAAAGAGTATTCACGCTTGGCTTGAAGTATCAAAGCTGGCCACTGTCAACACTTTACAAGAATGGCAAACAGAGATCAAAGAACGGCTCTATGATCGAATTTTAACACCCCTGGGCGTTGATAGTGCATGCAGTAATCCGGCCCGCTTGAGTCGATTGCCAGGACATTTCCGAGAAGAAAAAGGAGCATGGCAAAGGTTACTTTGGTTATCTCCAGCGGGAGTTTCACTATGTCAATAGCGGATTTTGAGCGGCAAGTGAGAGACGAAGAAGAACCCAAGGAAACCCACGCCGATAAGATTATAGAATTTTTGACATACAACCGGGGTGAAAGGTTCAAAGCCTCCGAAATCGGTAGAGATTTGGGGTTGACCGGAGGAATATATAAAGAGCTTCAGCGGTTAAATGATGGTGGTGACATTTTTAAAGATGGGAAAAATTATTACATCCCAGCGGAGGCAAAAAACTGTGACCCCTTTGAAATGGCGGCCAACGCCTTCAATATTGATTTTCCTTTGGAAATAGGAAACTATGCCAGGGTTGCACAAGGAGACGTTGTTCTTGTCGCGGGGACAAAAAACTCTGGGAAATCCGCCTTCCTTGCAGAGACTGCCATACTCAACAAAGACCGGCAAAAGATAAATTACGTTGTCACCGAAAACATGAGAAAAATCGCGGAAAGATATATCAAATGGGGCTATTCAAGGGCTGAAGTAATGAAAAATATGATGTTTAAAGATGCCCGTGATCGCCGTTATGATGCAGTCATCGACCCTAACTGCATTAATATTTTGGACTATTACAACCCATCCGATGGGGACTATACGAAGGTAGCAAAAGAAATTGAAATGATGGCAAAGCGACTTGAAACGGGCCTGCTCGTCTTAGGTATTCAGAAGAGAAAAGGGGCAGAATTTGCGCGAGGTAACGAATTGAGCGAAGAATTATCGCAGTTGTCAATTCACCTGCAAGACGAAGCCAAAACTGGTGAAGACCGTTTGGGCCGGGCACTCCTCAGAATGATTAAGGAAGAAGGCGCCATAAAAGGGGGAACCGGAAAGTCTGTTCAATATAGTTTTTCCAGTTACGATTCCGGCAGCCGGATGGAGCAGGTAGGTTATTGGGGATGGAAGAAATGAAAAACCTGACAAAACCTGACACAAACCTGACACAAAACCTGACATGTTTTTCCGTTGATAGGAAAGGTTCTACGCATTTCCTGACATGTTTTTTGGTAGGGCTTCACGCACTTTATATATATTTAAAGAATAATACAAAAAATAAAGACTCCGGTTTTTTAGTAAAGACCGGAAAAGCATTACAAAAATCAACCGGTGCCGAGGATAAACGATGCTTATGAGTTTTGGCAAATACAAGGGGAAACCTGTCGAGACACTACCGGAGAATTATATTCGATGGCTTATGAGCAACATCGACTTGAGGGAGCCTCTACTGTCAGAGATCCGGGGCATACTCCATGAGGGTACAGGCATGGCACCAACAACGGATAAGATAAAAGGCATTTATAGGCAGTTGGCTATGCAGTACCATCCAGACCGGATCAGCGGCAATGGGGACGTGATGAAGGGGATCAACATATTTTACGAACAATTACAAGGCATATGTTCATAAAACAGGAGGCGAACTAAAATGAGACTTCACCCGAAAAAGAAATACAAGCTGGCAACTGATACATTCAAGAACCAGAAGCAAATCGCAAAGCCGGATCGTAGAACACGGCAGGCAGCACGGCAACAGAAGGGCGATAGGTTAAAACATGTATGATAACAAATACTTACCCCCCGTACCAAAGAAGTCTGGAACGCACAGGACATTGAACCGTATGGTCAGCTTCACATGGGCGAAATGAAGGTTTTACTTTAAAAAAGTGAGGACAATATGAAAAACATAAACAAAACACCGGGGCATCTAAGTAAACAGGCAAAGAAATTATGGACGGCAATTCTCAGCGAATATTCGATTGAGGACGCCGCAGGGTTGCATATATTGAGGGTTGCCCTGGAGGCATTCGACCGAGCGCAAGCAGCAAGAGAATTGATTGACAAGGACGGTCTAACTATCACTGATAAGTTTAATCAGGTGAAGCCGCACCCATTGTTACCCACGGAACGCGACAGCCGCGCCGCCTTTCTTGCAGGGCTAAAAGCTTTGTCATTGGACATAGAACCTTTAAGGGATAAGCCGGGACGTCCGGCGGGGAGATAGATATGCCAAGCAATCGAACAAAACGAACCAGGGGACCGAGAAGCCCATTGACCGAACCAGAGAGGCACCTTTTGTTGACAGGTGATCCATGTTTGAAGCCGGGAAGGTATACCGGATGGGTAAGACCTTTTATGCTGGTAAGTCCGGCAGGCCGTGAAGAGCTTCGAACCTTATGGATGCAACACGAAAATGAGATTCTACAGCAGCAGAAATCTGATAAAAAGAAGGGCCTACCATGGGCCTCAAAGGAGTTTGACCTTGCCAGTAAATAGAACGCGCCGGACAAGAACACGGAAAGACGATATGGTGAAAGAGGTACCCGCCGATTTACTCTTTCATCTGAGGTATGGGCACTATCGAAAGAACCCCTTCACCCCGCCGATTTCACGGCAACCGCTTTCGGATCTATACGCCGACGTTGTTTATTTTATGTTCCACAAGGAAAAGCTTCAATGGCTGTTAGACGCCTGGGCGAAGCATGAAGGGTTAATCAGGGAAGGCGTTAAGGAGGAACCATTCATAGTAGAACTGATTGAGCGTGAACGCCAAATGATAATGAAAAATGAATGATTTATCTATTCCTAATCGGCTCTTCTTTAAACCCCTCGATGTTGCCATTCTTTTCAACGTCTCAGTGAAGACGGTGTATTCCTGGGTGGCCGAAGGAAAACTTGACGCTGTTACGATAGCCGGGCGGACGCTCAGAATTCCTTATGCGGCCTTAAACAAACTTATTCGGGATGTAAATGAATGACTTGTCTATTCTGTACCGTTCTGTCTTGGACAGATGAATACTCTTGTCTGTAAAATGAATCATAAATAATTGAAGGAGGCGTAATCTCATGAAGAATGTTGAAATCGATGACTTGACCTATCAACGGTTGAGTGTATTTGCCGAGATGGAAAAAATAGACACCCAGGAAGCCATAAAAATGCTCGTAGACCTTCAGCAAATACCTGCCGTAAAGCCTGGACCGGGCTATTGTGAATGGCTTCTTAATTTGCTCAAGGTAGGCAACGAACAGGGCGAAGCGGCCGCCATGCAGTATTTGAAGGATCACCCATATGAGGCCGACAATGCCTAACTTATCATATCGCACAAAACATAATGCAAAAGTGATAGCGGCACAGTGGGGCAAGGCACCTAATGCCTCCGCTGAATGGTACACGATTGAGAATAAGGCTGACAGCGCGGAGATCCTGATATATGACATTATCGGCTTTCCCTTCATTGAGGCCGGACAATTCGTCAAGGACTTAAGCGCTATAAAAGCAAAAAATATTCTCGTACGCCTGAATAGTCCGGGCGGCGATGCATGGGACGGCCTGGCAGTGGCAAATGCTTTAAAAGCGCACCCTGCCAAGATCACAACGAGAATTGAAGGGCTCGCGGCCTCTATCGCGTCTATTATCGCTTTAGCCGGTGATGAGGTCCAGGCATACAGTAATACAATGTTCATGATTCACGATCCCTGGATCATGACCGCCGGGAACCAGTATGACCTCCGCGAAATAGCCGATGTACTTGAAAAGATCGGCGGGCAATTAAATGACATTTACCATATAAAGACAGGTATTGAAAAGGACACTATCAGCGATATGATGAAAACTGAAACCTGGATGACTGCCCAGGAAGCAAAGGGGCTGGGATTCATCGACACTATCCTTGACGGTGACAGTAAGCCGGTCAAGGCAAAATATGACCTCAAGAACATCTACAACAATGTGCCTGAAAACCTTTCCTTCGAGGCACAACTGAAACAGTTCACAGCGCGCGAGATCGAGCGGGTCCTTATAGATGCCGGAGCATCACGCGCTTATGCAAAAATGGTAGCAGCGCGAGGCTGCACCGGCGCAATCCAAGATCATTGTGAGGATGACGAGGCCGCGATAATAAACACACTACTACAGACAATCAAAGGAGAAAAGATATGACAGCAGAACAGATACAAGCATTGAATGACGCTTTTCAGACGTTCAAAAACGAGCATAAAGGTGAGATCAGCAACATGAAAACACAGCTTGACGCAATCGAAACGGCAGTTGCAAGGGGCGGTAACGCCTATGGCGGCGGGTCTTCAAATGCTGGCATTACATCCGGGGCAGCAAAGGAACATAAAGAGAAATTCCTGGCATGGGCGCGGAAGGGATCGGACCCTGACGGGCTTAGAGGTTTAGAAATTCAGGCGAATCTTTCGACTCTGTCGGACCCTGACGGCGGGTTTCTCGTTCCGGTAGAGATCGAAAAGAATATTGAAAGACTGGCTCTTGCAAGCGTAGCCATGAGAAGACTGGCGCGCGTCGTAAAGAGTAAGGGTGAGTATACAAAACCCTTGAGCAAAGGCGGCGCCACTGGTGGGTGGGTAGCAGAAAAAGCGGCACGTCCTGAAACTGATACACCGGAACTTCAGTTATTTTCCCCGCCCATGAATGAGATTTACGCTATGCCAAGCGTTACTCAGAAGCTGTTAGATATGTCCGATTTCGATATAGAAGCCTGGCTTCTTGAAGAGATCAACGACGTATTTGTGACGACTGAGGGCACCGGGTTTATTACCGGCAATGGAGTTTCCCAAGTCAAAGGGATCAACGACAGCGCCTTGATGGTTGCAAATGCAAACTGGGTGTATGGAAAGACAGGTTATCTCACAAGTGGCCACGCGACATTACTTAATAACGCTGATAAATTGATCGACCTGCAGCACGCCTTAAAGCCGGTGTACAGACAAAACGGCACCTGGTTAATGGCAGATTCAACCTTTTCCGTCATTCGCAAGTTCAAGGATGGTGACGGGAATTATTTGTGGAGACCGGGACTGTTGGAAAATACCCCTGATACCCTCCTTGGCAAACCTGTTGAGATTGACGAAAATATGGACTCCATAGGGGCCAATACCTACCCGATTGCCTTCGGTGATTTCAAGAGAGCATACACCATCGTTGACCATGTTTCCGGTGTAAGGCTTTTGAGAGATCCTTTCACGGTTAAGGGTTACGTGAATTTTTACGTGACAAAAAAATTAGCGGCGGGAATCTCAAATTACGAGGCTATCAAATTTTTGAAGATTGCGGCATAACTAAGGCATAACCTGTTCTTTTTAACGCGGCTTAGGTTATGTTCATGCTCATAGCGGCCTCTGGTATATCCCTCACAGAGGCCGCACCTTTATTGAGGTGGAAAACATGGCAGTATTGACTGAAGAAGATTATGAAAGAATTTACAGCAGAACAGAATTATCTAAGAGAAATCTTGAAAAACTTTTAAGGTCCACGGGAGCGTCAAAGAGCATGGCAACGAAGATTGCTTCTAAGGTCGGTAGACCGATGCCGACAAGTATCATCAAACAAAAAACATTCTTCCAGAAGATCATTGACAAAGTTATATTTTAACTCAGTAAGCATAAGGCCCGCCGCTTCGTCGGGGGGGATGACTTACCATTTAAGGCAGAAGCGACGGGTTTGAAAGGCAATTTTATTCCAAAGTGTAGTCATTCTACCTTTTTCACATTAAAAGTCAAGATCATTGTGGTACAGGCAATAACAGCCTTCACAGGGGTATCGCTACAGCGTTTTTATTGATAGATGCGGGGGTTTGTGCTTGGGTATCGGGGAAAATACAGCAGGGGGGAAATAGAAGTTGATTGTTATCGAGCCTGAGAGGTAACATGTTACTGTGTCACAAAACAAAAAGAAAAAGGGGGTATCATGGAAAAAATGAATGATGAAATGTTTAAGATGATGAAGAGAATATTTAAGTCAGAGGAAAAGCTCTTAAAATTAGCAATGAGCATAAGAAAACTTCCCGACGACGTAAGAAAGAAAGTCGAGAAAATCCTGGGCGGACCCATGGACGATAAAGACCTTGACAAAATGATTACGGAATTTGAAGAAAGTAAGCGGCGCTTTGAGGAGGTATTAAAAAGCTGAAAGAATAAGCTTGATGGTTAACCAGTTCAACGGGTCCGGTTTCGATCGGGCCCTTTTTATTGTTTATTTCAAATGATTACACATTGATTACTTTTGGGGTTGGCTATTATCTTAAAACCTTGTAGATTAATGCCTAGGGCGGGACTTGAACCCGCACAGCCGCGAGGACCGAGGGATTTTAAGTCCCTTGCGTCTACCTATTCCGCCACCCAGGCATTGTGTGTTGCTATTGTTTTTTCTTTATCGGGTCCCTTTTTTGCGCTACGAGGTTTGGGTCAATATTCCCGGCCCCTCCGCAATCCGGTATGTAACAGCTTACGTCACGGAATGTACAATCCTCTTTGCAGGAAGGACATTTATCAGGCGGGACATCAGCCCCGAAGGTGTATCCGCAATTTGAGCATTGCCACTGAGTCATGCCACACCTCCTTCGTCTATACTTATCGTTGTGCTCCTGCTACGTTAATGTATATATCAGGAATTGAAAGTCTTGTAAAGTATTAACCGGCGCGTTAATTGTTGACAATGGATATGCTTTAAAATATTCTTTCAGCGATGAAACATCTTCCAATAATCCTTTTTGCCTACCTGCTCGGATCAATACCAATTGGAGTGCTGCTTGCAAGGTTAAGAGGAAAAGATCCCAGAAAAATCGGCAGTGGAAATATCGGGGCTACCAATGTCATGAGGACTGCGGGAAAGACACTGGGTATCATAACGCTCTTTGGGGACATCCTGAAGGGGCTTATTCCGACACTCATTGCAGTATACCTTGATGAGCCGAAACTTTTCATTGCACTTGTCGGATTTACCGTATTTTTAGGACACCTTTTTCCGGTATTTCTTAAGTTTAAAGGCGGCAAAGGTGTCGCGACAGGGGTTGGTGTTTATCTTGCAATAAGTCCACCTGCAATACTCATCAGTTTTGTTTTTTTTGTTATTGTTTTTATTATCTGGAAATATGTCTCTCTTGGATCGCTCATAGGCACCGGCATGATACCGGTTTTGTTCTATCTGTTGAAGGCCCCGCCGGAATATATCATACTTTCCCTTATGATTGCTCTCTGTGTCTTCATAAAACATAAAGATAATATAAAACGGCTCATGGCGGGAACGGAAAATAAGGTCAGACTGAGTAAGAAAACGTAAATCGTAAATTGGAAGTCGTCGATCAACCGTGATCCGAAATGGTATCTTTTACCATTTACGACTATCGATTTACGGTTTCTCTATTTCACAAAAATTGAAACCAGCTTTTTCTTTTTGATATCTGCGAGGCCCTTATCGGTGATCCGCAAAAATGGCAATCCCGTAAAGGGGATTGTCTGTATGTTTAGAAAAGGTTTCTCAAGATAAGTCCCGATTTCCTCCAATCTGAGCCCCAATTCTTTGATTTTGTCGCTTATTTCCTCCATAGTAGCAAGAGACATGATACCGAAAAGTTCCATGGGGAATTCATAGATGACGCGACCGTCCTTTACAATCACCGTCCCTCCCTGAATGTCGATGAGCCGGTTAACCGCAATTGCCATGTCTTGTTCGCTGCTGCCGGTAGTGAGGATATTCCCGGTGTCCCAGGTGAGGGTTGTTGCCACGGCGCCGTTTTTAATGCCTGTTCCTTTGATAAAGCCCTTTCCGAAGCGGCTCGAATTATTCTTATTGATCATCGCTACGGGGATCATATCATTGTTGAGGTCTTTTTCTATAAAACCGTTTTTCATCGATGTTTTTATGTGGATCTCCTTTGTGATGGTCGGGCTTACAACCTCGATAACACGTATTACGGTTTTCCCTCTCCGGGTTTTGATCCTGAAATCTTCTTCGCTAATCTTTGCCGCTTTTATTGTATTTTTCAATTGCTCGGGATATATGTGGGGTTCAATCCTTTTTGTGAATTTCCCTGATTCAAAAACTATCTCCCCTGCTGCCATGACTTTTTCAATGGTGATCTTATTCAAATCGCTGAGGAAGAGTATATCGGCGCATCTGAGGGGGGTAATGGCGCCAAGATATCTGAGACCATAGTAGTCTGCGGGGTTAATCGTCATCATCTTGATGGCCTCTATCGGTGAAAAGCCGTATTTTATGGCTTTTCGTCCGACAACATCCAGATAACCATCCTCCAGGAGCATAACGGCGTCGAAGAAGTCCGATACAAGAATAATCCTCCTCATGTCGATATTGAGGTCTTTCAGCTTTGAAAGTTCCGGTAATTCCTGTCGTATGTAACCATCACGGATCATAATATAGAAACCGAGCCTCAGTTTTTCCATTACTTCATCAAGGGTAATCGACTCATGGCAGGATGTAATACCTGTCAGAAGATATTCAACGAGCTTTTTTCCGTGGGCGCCCGCCGAATGGCCGTCAAGACGCTTGTTAAGAGAGAGCGCAACCAATGCCTGATCGAGGAGTTTTTTATTGCCATCCAGTATCGGTGTCCAGTAAGCTTCACCAATCCCTACGACGTCGTCTCTTTTAAGCATTGCTGAAAATTCCTTGGGACTTAGGCCAAGAGAACTTTCCATTTTGGGAAATGGAGGTGTTAAGGGCGGTGCAAGGAAAAAGGACCTTACTGGATAGCCTTTCATCCCATCCATAAGTGCCCTGATACCTTTCATGCCCGTTGCGCAGGCTGTAGCGCTTGTCTCTGTCACGACCGTTGTTGTGCCTCCCCGTATTGAATAGGGAACAAGCTCATGGAAGGGATAAACGCCGTCGATATGTGTATGGGCATCAATAAAGCCGGGGCAGAGATAGAGGCCTTGAGCATCAATGGTTCGGGATGCCTTGTAGGAGGAGGCGAGGGCGCTTTCTTCCACTGATGCGATATAGCCGTCTTTAATAATAACAGCGCGGCCTTCATCGATGTTGTTGGTGAATACATCGATGATCTTCCCATTGGTGATAACAGTATCCGGCGCTATTTTTCCTTTCACGACATTGATGAGCGTTTGTATTGTTTTTTTGTTCATTGTGAATTCCTCTCGTGCATTCTGGTTGACAAAGTACTTTATTTTACATAAAAAGCACAAGGTTTGTAAATTTTTCCTATTTTATATACAATAAACACAGGAGAAACATGACTGGCAAGTCAGGATCGAATTTCAGCTTTGCCCTGCTCATTTTCAAGGAATCTCTCCGTTCCTTTAAAAAGAACAGCAATTTCAACACGGCAGCATCTCTTGCGTATTATGGTTTTTTTGCCTTTATACCCCTTTTTTTTATTGTACTCTCTCTTCTTAGCATCAGAACAACTCCCCTGTATCTTTTAGCAGATGGCATTGAACGTGTGACAGGGCTGATATTCCCTCAGTTCGGAAAAGTAATCACCGATGAGGTCTATTTACTCGCAAAGCACAGAAATGCCATCGGCATATTCGGTTTTGCCGCCCTTGTCTGGTCTATTACCCCGCTTATTAATGCGGCACGAAATGCCTTTGTAACTATTTTTAGTGTCCAAAGAAAGGCGTCCTTTCTTAAGTCAATGATTGTTGATATGATAGCTTTATCGGTTATTGTTTTGCTCTTTGCAGCGCTTGTTGCCAGCGAACTCTACTATGAGACCGTTGCAAAGAGTATGTTTATCTATAATCCCCTGGTCTCCGGGATTATAGATTACGCAATCCCTTTTGTGGTAACCTTCCTCTCTATTCTCTTTTTTTATACTATTTTTTCGCCCTTTCGACTGAAGATGAGCCACCTTGTGCCTGCTTCCCTCCTCGTTTCGTTTCTCTGGATATCCATGAAGGAGTTTTTCTCCGGTTTTCTTATCATGAACCCCCATTATGGCTTCGCATTCGGATCATTGCGGGCAATCTTCGTGCTTATCACCTGGTCCTTTTTATCCTTTTGTATATTGCTTTTTGGTGCTGAAATAATGGCAAATATGAGAAATACAGAGGTTATTTTATTAAAAAAAATCATCTTTAAAAGACGTGTTTCAAAAGCTGTAAGTAAGGAAATCCTGGAGAGATTTGCAAAAAATTATACTGAAGGTGAAATAATTTATGACCTTGGAGAGCCGGCAGACAGTATGTTCTATATTCTCTCCGGCAATGTAGAGGTCCATGAAGGCGAAAAAGCACCTTCAATTATGGGTGAGGGGGCCTATTTTGGAGCATTATCAATGTTTCTTGAAGAACCGAGAACTGATAGCGCCTCAGCTGTGACGGATGGTACGAGATTAGTTTTGATCTCTCGTGATAATTTCGAGACAATTGTTAGGGGACATCCGATGATCGTCTTTAATGTCTTGAAAGATGCAGCTTTTGCAATGAAAGCCAACCGGTAAAAGGCCGGAATAGTGTTGATAAAAGATAATTTTTACGCTAAATTGAATTCAATCGAAAGAAAAGCATAATGATAATAATAATAAATATCCGCGACCCATTATTTGCTGTCAGGAAGATATTGCTTGAAAATACAAATGATATATCAGCCCGGCTGGCCTGAATCGATCGTAGCGGATTTTAAATAATTGACGGTGAAGCTGACATGATTGAAAAAACATTGCAGGACACAAAAGGGCTGGTAAGGGTTGCATATGGTGAACAATACCCTGACTGTATAATCACGAATACCCGCATTCTTAATATCTTTGATGGTACGATATTTGAAGGTAATATCTGGATATACAGAAACTGGATAGCCTATGTAGGTGAAAAAGAACCGATAAAAGATGAGAGAACTACCTTCATTGACGGTGAAGGTTATGTGGCGATCCCGGGTTATATCGATGCCCATGGACATGCCGATCTCTTCTATAACCCGGCCACATTTGGTGACATGGTTATCACAACGGGGACTACTACGGTATTCTCCGATGGGCATGATATGATCAATTCTATTGGCGTGGAAGGGTTTATAGAGGTATTGAAAACAAGCGATACCTTTTCTGTAAAGTTTCTCTGGGGGGTTCCCGCAACCTACCCGCCCTATCCGGATGTCGAGGGTGGGGAAATGTTTTCTTTCTATGATGTCTGGAGACTCTTTTCCCGGTATCGTGAATGTGTTTCTATGAGTGAACTTTCCCCCTATATGAGGATCTTGAAAAATGAAGATGAGATTCTCGAAAGGGTCCTCATGGCCCGTTCCCTTGGTAAGAATGTTGAGGGACATACGCTCGGTGCATCCTATGACAGGTTAAATGTCCTGGTTGCAGCGGGTATTACCTCATGCCATGAGTCAATACGGGAAAGTGACCTCAGAAACAGGATAAGGCTCGGTCTCGCAACTATGGTGCGCCACAGTTCCATACGGAGTGACCTGAAAGAGCTCTGTCCCGTCATAAAGACGCTGCCCAAGGACTCTGTCATGCTTGTATCTGATGGCATATTCGCTGCCGATTTATGTACCAAGGGCTACATGGATTGTGTAGTCAAGGCGGCCATCGGTTTTGGTCTGAAACCGGAAGATGCAATCCGCATGGCAACGTTGAATCCTGCACGATATTTCAGAATGGACAACGATATAGGGAGTATCACTCCCGGCAGGATCGCCGATATTCTGCTCCTCGAAGACCTTGAACATCCAACACCGGTGAAGGTTATTGAAAGGGGGCGGCTGGCGGCTGATCATGGCATGCTGACAAGAAAGGAAGTTTCATTTCCCGATATCGGAACACGGTTTAACCCCTATGTGTTTGACAGAGTTGGCAAGGAAGAATTCCTTATAGAGAAAAAAGGAGAAGGTACTGTCCCGGTTATTGATATTGTGGACAGGACAGTTACGAAAAAAATTGATTACAGGCTCCCCGACGATGGTACATACCTCCTGTCCGACAGATCGGGAGATGTGCGGAAAATCGTCTGCACGAGAAGAGACACAAAGAAGTGGGGAAAGGGTTTTGTGAGGGGTATCGGTGCATCTGTAGGAGCTATTGCCTCAACGGTTTGTCACGAGACCCACGGTCTTCTGGTAACCGGCTTCGATGACGACGATATGGAGCTTGCAGCCAATACAGCGCTCTCTATGGGTGGAGGTGTTGTCTTTGTAGATGGTCGAAAAGTCCTGTATACGTTATCTCTCCCTTATGGCGCCACAATGTCCGGGCTTCCCATTAAAGAGCTTGCGGAAGAGTTGAGACAGGCCGGCAGCATTTTGCAGAAAAAAGGAAGTTCTCTGGATGATCCCCTCTGGACAATAGTGTTTCTTACCTTTACTTCTATTGTCGAAGTGAGACTGACCGTTTCCGGTGTATATGATGTGAAAAAGGCGGCAATAATATTTTGAAAAAGAAGAAAAGAAAAAGACCGCTCCATATTTATTTAATCTGGCTCATTATCCTATCTTTGCTCCTTTTAACAGCAGGCTTTATTGTCTACATTTTAAATGACATCCCCTCGGTCAATGTTCTGAAACATCTGGAAAATAAGCCTGTAAGCAGTGTCTATGACGTGAATGACCAGCTCGTGTATCTTTTTGTGCCTGATAACAGGATATTTGTTTCCTATAATAAAATACCGAAGCATGTGAAAGAGGCCTTCCTCGCCGCCGAAGACGCGGATTTTTTTAAACACGGCGGTGTTGATTTTTTGAGTATTGCAAGGGCTTTTGTGAAAAACATTGCCTACGGAAAACTTGCTCAGGGCGGAAGTACCATCACCCAGCAGGTCATTAAGTCTCTTGTCCTCGGTCCTGAAAAGAATATTACAAGAAAAGTGAGAGAAGCTATTCTGGCATACAGGCTTGAGAATTCACTAACCAAGCATGAAATACTTAATCTCTACCTCAATAATATCTATATGGGGCATGGTGTCTATGGGATAGAAGCGGCCTCTCAGGTATATTTTGGCAGACATGTCTGGGAGATATCAAGGGCTGAAGCGGCCCTTCTGGCTGGAATTGTGCAGGCTCCCTCACGATATACACCAAAAAAACACCCTGGTAATGCACGGATGAGGCAGGAATACGTCATAGACCAGTTGTATGAGAAGGGGTTTATAAACGATAAAACCAGAAAGAGCATACTCAAGGAAAAGACTCAGATCCGGGAAGACCATGGTGTATTTTCCGACAGCTATTATAAGGACTTGATTTTCAGGTATATTGAGGAGAAATACGGTAAAGGGATCATGTCAAGAAAGGGCCTTAAGATCTACGCCGCTGTTGACAGCCAGTTTCAGAAACTTGGTGAAGATGCGGTAAAAAGGGGCCTGGCGTTGTACGAACAAAGACAAGGCGAGTATAAGGTAATCGAACAGTTGAGTAAGGCGAAATGGGATCATTTTATTAATGCTGAAGAGAAAGATATTAAACTGACAGGATTTACGAACGGAAAGATGTACAATATACTTGTTTCTGAACGGCTGAAAGAGGGGTACACTGTCTTTGCCGGAAAACAGAAGGGTCTGCTCAAGATAGACACATTTCCATTTAAACCTGGTGATGTCGTAAAAGGTACCTATAAGGGGATTGACAAAAAGAAGGTCCCTCTTTTTCTCCCTCAAAGGACACTCAAGGTTGAAGGGGCGCTGCTCTGCATGGATGTTCAGACAGGCTATGTTTATGCTATCGTGGGAGGAAGGGATTTTGAAAGAAGCCCATACAACCGGGCAACATCAGCAAAAATACAATCAGGAAGCGCTTTTAAACCCTTTATCTACGTAACGGCGCTCAAAAAGGGTTACCAGCCTGATTCAATTATTGTTGACGAGCCGAAACAGTATGGTTCCTGGACACCGAAAAATTATGACGGTAAATACGCGGGGCAAATAAGCATCAAAGATGCTGTGGCTTATTCAAAAAATGCCGCTACAGTGAGACTTCTTGAAGATATAGGCGTTGATTCTGTAAAAGAAACAGTGAAAGAATTAGGCATTGATGCTCCTCTGGAGAACAATCTCTCCATTGCTCTCGGAACTTCGGGCCTTACGCTTCTTGATCTCGTAAAAGGATTTTCTGCCTTTGCAAATGGAGGCAGCAGAATAAAGCCTGTTTTCGTGAGAAGGGTTATGGACAATCAGGGAAATGTACTGGAAGAAAATGGTCCCCAAAAGGAGCGGGTTTTACCGGAAGACGTAGCAGCGAAAATGAACCTTCTTTTAAAGGGGCCCACTGACTATGGAACAGCAAAAGGAGTATCTTCGAGACTTGGGTATCCTGTTGCCGGAAAGACGGGGACGACGAGCAATTATTACGATGCGCTTTTTGTCGGTTACTCACCGCACATTGCAACAGGAGTGTGGATTGGGTTTGATGAAAGGGCATCGCTCGGGAAAGGAGAGAGTGGGGCACGGGTCTGCCTGCCTGTGTGGATGAGCTTTATGGGATCGGCGTTGCACCGTTATCCGCCCGACGACTTCCCTGGTATTGATGCAGGCCCTTTAGATATAAACCAATTGTTGCGTTATTAAAGGATAATATGCTGTAAAATGTATTAAAAAAGCGTTAAGCTTATATGTTTTAAACAAAGTATGCAAACAAAGGAGTTATTATGAACCTATTCAAAAAGATATTGGTAACAGCATGTTTTGGTGTTATTTGCCTTGGGTTTTCCGGCCAATCCTGGGGAGCCGACTGGACATTCTATTACCAGACCGAAGTGGAAGATGAAATCAAGACAATAGTGGAAAAATACTACTATGACAAAGCAAGCATAGAAAGACCACAGAAGAATATCCTTAAGTTTACGCAAAGGATAACAATACTGGTAAAAGGCAGCGAAGAAACCGACAAAAAGGTAATGCAGATGGAGATGAACTGCACTTCCCGTCAATATAGGATATTATCTCAAACGGAATATGATGTGGCAACCGGTAAAGTTATTACGGAGGGCCAGACGGAAAGCCCGGCATGGAAACGGTTTAGTCTGGATTCTGTGATGGGAGACCTTCGCGATAACCTCTGTTTTGAGAAAACTCAGAAGAAGGAACCGGAGAAAAAAGCGGAGAAAAAGCAAAAAGATAAGGAACCTGACAAGCAGAAAGACAAAGAGCCGGTAAAATAAAGTATTATTTACCTGCTGTAATTATTTACCGATGCAGAATTGATGAAAAATTTGATGCAGAATCTCTTCTGTAGTGCTTTCGCCGGTGATTTCAGCAAGATGATGGAGGCTTTCGTGGAGTTCGAAGGCGATAAGCTCCAGAGGTTCGCCCTCCTTTTTTAAAAGGAGGGCTCTATCGATGTTGTCTTTTATTCTTATTAAAGCATCCCGGTGTCTCATGTTGGTGATCAGAAGTCCGTTGCCCCGTTTAATCCCTTCGGTAAGTTTTAAAAAGGCTTTCTCTTTAAGCTCATCGATACCGGTGCCATTTAAGGCCGAAATATGGACCAAATGATCCTTCGATGCCAGGGACTCTTTGTTGAGAGATTGCGGAAGATCGATCTTGTTGATGGCAACAAGATGCCGCCGGTCATGAATGGCACGAAAAACCTCTGCATCCTCGTCCGAATATGGTTGTGAGCCGTCAAGGAGCCAGATAATAAGATCAACTTCGGAGATTTTTTCTTTGACCCGTTTCATGCCTTCTTTTTCGACGACATTACCGTTTTTTCTAATGCCTGCCGTGTCTATCAGTTTTATTTTCATACCCTTCAGATACATCACGTCTTCAATGAGGTCTCTTGTCGTACCGGCAAGGGGTGTCACTATGGCCCTTTCTTTTGTGAGAAGCGCATTCAAGAGACTTGATTTACCTACATTGGTTTTTCCTGTGATGAGAACTTCGAAGCCCTGTTTTATTCCCCTGCCTTCATAGTATGAATGGATCAGTTCTTCGATACTGGTTTTGGTCTTTTCGAGTGGTGGTAATATTACGTCGATATTAATATCGATATCTTCTTCAGGAAAATCAATCAAAGCTTCTATGGCAGCAAGAGTATTCCTCAATACATTCCGAAACCCTTCCATCTTTTTTGAAAGGGCGCCGCGAAGATATTGCACTGCGTAGTGTAGCTCTTCGTCGGTTTCGCTTCGGATGATGTCAAGGACAGATTCTGCCTGTAAAAGATCGATCCTGCCGTTTAAAAAAGCTCTTTTGGTGAATTCCCCCGGTTCTGCCAGTCTTGCACCACATGTGAGAATGAGTGAGAGAATACTTCGTTGAGTACTATATCCACCATGAGAATATATTTCTGCAATATTTTCACGTGTATATGTATGAGGAGCAGACATAAATACAGTAAATACTTCATCCAATGCCTGACTATTTGCTGGATTTGTTATATAACCGAGATAAAGCTTCCGGGGCGTGAATTGTCCCTTTTTGTTTCTTGCCTTAAAGATATGTTTTGCTATCTCATGGGCTTTTTTTCCGCTTATCCGTATAATACCCACGCCACCTTCGCCTGGTGGTGTGGAAATTGCACATATGGTATCAGCGTCTTCCATGCACTCCATTCTTTTTTTCAACGGGCTTGATAAGGACCTTCTTTGTATGACCTTCACCTTCACTCTTGGTAGTAATATTCCGGTTGTTTTTGAAAAGTGTGTGAACAATTCTTCTCTCATAAGGATTTAAGGGGTCTGTTTTAATTATCTTTCCCGTTCTTTTTACTCTGTCCGCTAATCTCTTAGCCATAATAGTGAGATATTGTTTTCTTTTTTCTCTATAACCATTTATATCTACGAGTATTTTCAAATTTTGCTTGAATTTTTTTGCTACGGCAAGGCGCAGTAAATGCTGCAGTGACTCAAGGATATCACCGTCTTTGCCAATAAGGATATCCCCGTCATTGCATTGGATAAGAAAAACTATCCTGTCGAGGTTCTCGTTAATCTGGGAAACTTTTATGCTAAAAGATAAACCGATATGTTCACCGAGTTCATTCAAAAACCGTATCCCGAATTCCTCAGGAGAATCATTTTCCTTAACTTCCTTAACCTTTGCGATAATCCTTACTTTTTTCGTTCCGA
Source organism: Syntrophus sp. (in: bacteria) (assembly GCA_013824645.1). Taxonomy (GTDB): domain Bacteria; phylum Desulfobacterota; class Syntrophorhabdia; order Syntrophorhabdales; family Syntrophorhabdaceae; genus PNOF01. The sequence goes on from PNOF01000009.1 coordinate 24,288, forward strand.
GAAGGCCTAAAATACCTTTTGTGTTGACTTCCTTTACTTCAATATCAAGGTCTTTTTCGTCAGTATTTAATGCCTGAGATGCTTTTTTAATAGCTTCTTCATAAGTTTTTCCTTCAACTTCAACAAAATCCATGTATCCTCCTCCTCAACTCACCTTCTTGTTGATATAGTATTGTTGTCCTATGGAGATGACGTTGTTGACCAACCAGTAGAGCACCAATCCTGATGGGAACCCCCAGAATAAAAAGGTAAAAACTATGGGCATCATCAACATCATCTTTTCCTGCATAGGGTCAGCCGCCGTTGGGGTCATCTTTTGCTGGATCAGCTGAGTAATACCCATAATCAGGGGCAGTATCCTTATGGGTAGAGTATAACCGGCGACGGTAAAGGAGAATAAATCCTCAGGTGCAGACAGGTCGTTGATCCAGAACATGAAAGGCGCATGGCGAAGCTCGATGGCGGCAGAGAGGCCCTTATAAAGCGCAAAGAAAACGGGAATTTGTACGATCATGGGCAGGCATCCACCCATAGGGTTAATGCTCCTTGATTTATAGAGATCCATCATTTCCTTATTAAGCTGCTCCTTGTTGTTGGCATATTTTTCTCGTAAAGTTTTGATTAATGGCTGTAAATCCTGCATCTTTTTCATACTCTTATAACTCTTGACGCTTAAGGGGTAGAAGATAAGCTTTATAAGAATGGTGAGCAGGATAATGTCAATGCCGAAGTTATGGGTCAACCGGTTCGAAAAACTAAGTCCCAGGATAAGGGGTTTTGCGATGATGTCGAACCATCCGAAATCATTTATTTTTTCTGCTTTTATATTAAGGCTTTGCAGTATTTCGGATTTTTTGGGACCAAAGTATAGTTTTCCCGAAATAGACCCCTTGTCTGCGCTCAGACGCATGACAGGAATATTATTATCAGTTTTAAAATACGTAAGGGACGGCTTTTTATCGTTTTCAGGGATCCATATGAATGCAAAGAAACCCTCATCGAACCCGGCATAAGTATAATTTTTATTGAATTCCAAAGTTTTGTCTACTTTTTCAATCTGTTCAAGTGATTTGCCATTGAATACAAAGGGCCCCTTGAATGTGTAGCTCGATTCATTTTTGTCTGAAATAACTGCAAAATCGTAATAAATATCTTTTATATCAGATGGTTCTATTTCAATATTCAAGTCAATTATGTAGTTGTCGGGATAAAAGGTATATATTTTTTTAACTTTTATGCCATTGTCCATGGATCCGGAAAGAACGAGCCTTTCAGGTTTGTCGGTAACGGTTATGCTTGCACGGTCAGCCTTAAAATAGGTGCTGTCGTTTGCTGCATTTTTTGTGAGCTTTTGAAACCCCTTTGGTAGATAGATGTATGGTGTCACATTTTCGATGACTTCCTTATCTTTTGTTCCCTTAACGGATTCTTTGTATTTCTTGAGTTGGACACCGGCGATACCTCCGCCGAGATCACTGAGAGTTACCTTGAGGTAAGGTGTTTCAACAATGATCTGTTTATTGATTTTTTTCTCTATTATTGGAGAATTGACTTCATTTTTCAATGTGCCACTTTCTTTTTTTGTTTCTTTTGTGCTGCTATTATCTCCTTTTGATGAGGGCGTGCTGGCTTGAGGTTGGCTTTGTACCGCTACAGTCTCTTTTTGGGTTTCCCTGGGGATAATATACATCTGAAACACGAGAATAATGGCCATAATGAGACCAAGTGCTAATATGCTGCGTTTGTCCATTTGATGCCTCCGTTATTTTACCGGGTCGTATCCCCCGGGAAAAAAAGGATTGCATCTCAGAATCCTCTTCAAACCCAGCAGAATACCCTTCCAGATACCTTTTTTTGCTATGGCTTCAGCCATGTAACAGGAGCAGGTTGGATAAAACCTGCACTCGGTTGGGACATACGGTGAGATGAACGATCTATATAGGTTTACGCAATAAATAGCTATTCTTTTCATTGCCTGGTGCTCGTATGTATCTTTCGTGTCCTTAGCAGGTTACCCAATTCATCCTCTATTTCCTTTAGAAATATTTTATGTGGAACCCGCTTTACCTTGATTAAATTATCGTAGCCCTCAACAAAAAGATCCTTATGCAAGCGATAGGACTCTTTAATGAGCCTTCTTACACGGTTTCTTACTACCGCATCCCCGACCTGTTTACGAATGGTAACGGCGATCCGCTTGAATTCGTACCTGTTTTTATGGATGAGAAGGGAAAAATGTTTCGTTTCTGAGCATTTTGTCCATTGTGTACCCCGGAAATCCCCCCTTTTAAGTCTTTCGTTTTTTGTCAGGGTGTAATTCATAAGATTCCATGATCAGTGGTAGACAGTGGAAAATAGATTGAAACTGCCAAAAACCCTCTACGCCATAATCTTCCATGGACCAAATTATTATACGGTAAGGCTTTTGCGTCCTTTTGCCCGTCTTCTTCTAATTACTTCTCTGCCGGAAGCAGTTCTCATTCTCACAAGGAAGCCATGGGTTCTCTTTCTGCTTTTGTTGTGAGGTTGGTATGTCCTTTTCATGTTGCCTTCACCTCGGTTAAGATTTGGAATTATTACTTAAACATAAAATAGCAAGGGAGTCAATAAATACCAGACAGAATAAGGGGTTATATGTTATAGGCTAAAGGTGATAAACCTATTGGTTATTTCTAATTGGTAACCCAATTACCTGGTACCTAATTACTTGTTTGTACCTTTTAATTCTTGATTTATAGCGAAAATTAATGTTAAATTCACTGGATTTCATCGTTATTTAACGTCTCGAAAGGAGTTTACATGAAAAAGTACGAGCCTGACGCGATAAGAAATGTAGGTATATTTTCCCATGGAGGAGAGGGCAAGACGTCAATTGTCGAGGCTATGCTTTTTCTCGCAGGTGAGAATACAAGACTTGGCAGTGTGAATGATGGTACATCTCTCATGGACTACGAGCCCGAAGAGATAGAGAGAAAAGCAACCATTGCTTCCTCACTTGCCTGTTTCGAATGGGGTAAGAACAAAATCAATCTTCTCGATACGCCCGGTGATGACAATTTTATATCTGACGCAAAGCTCTGTATGAGGGTTGTTGATGGCGCAGTTGTTGTTGTCAGCGCTGTTTCCGGGGTAAAGGTCCAGACAGAAAAAGTATGGCAGTATGCTAATGAATTCTCTGTTCCAGTCGGCCTCTTTGTGAATAAAGTTGATCGCGAAAGGGCTGATTTTAGCAGAACTGTGGAAGACCTCCAGAAAAACCTTTCCGATAAAACGGTTTTGGTTATTCAGATACCAATGGGTGCTGAAGAAAATTTTAAGGGTGTTATTGATCTGTTGTCCATGAAGGCATACGCCTACAAGAAGGACCTTTCCGGTAGTTTTGATCTTATTGATATCCCCCCGGAATACCTTGATGAAGCAAAAAAATATAGAGAGAAAGTCGTTGAAACGGCAGTTGAAATGGACGATGAGGTGATGGAACGTTATCTCAACGGTGATGAAATTACCGATGAGGAAGTTGAGAAGTGTTTGCGGGCAGGTGTATGGGCCCGTAAGATTGCCCCTGTTACGTGCGGTTCTGCGGCAATGAATATTGGCATCAATGTGCTCCTTGATAATATGGTGAAATATTTTCCGCCTCCAACATATAGAAATGAAGTAGAGGGCATTAATATAAAAACCGGCGATAAGATGATGAGGGAAATGTCTGCAAGCCAACCCTTCAGTGCATTTATATTTAAAACATTTACAGACCCATTTGCCGGTAAACTGACGCTTTTCAGGGTCTACTCAGGGGAATTACATCCTGATATGACTGTGCTGAATGTTACAAAGGATGAAAAAGAGAGGATAGGGCAGATTTTTTATTTGGTTGGCAAGAAACAGAAGCCTGCTGGTTTTGCAAGCGCAGGTGACATTGCCGTTGTGGCAAAACTAAAAGAGGCGGGTACCGGCGATACTCTCTGTGATGATAAATCGCCTATCAGATATGAAAGCGTTAAGCTGGCTCCTCCGGTTATATCCTTTTCTCTTCACCCGAAGGCGAAAGGTGATGAGGACAAGCTCAATACATCACTTGCCAAACTCATAGAAGAAGATCAGACCATCAGATATTCAAGAGATGAACAGACAAAAGAATTTCTCCTCTCCGGTATGGGTCAGGTCCATATCGAGGTTATTGTTGAAAAAATGAAAAGGAAATTTGGTGTCGAAGTAGAGCTGCATGAGCCAAAAGTTCCTTATAAAGAAACGATTAAAGGCACAACGAAGGTGCAGGGAAAATATAAGAAACAGTCTGGTGGTAAAGGACAGTATGGTGATACCTGGCTCGAGATGAGTCCGCTCCCGAAAGGCTCGGGATTTGAATTTGCCGATAAGGTTGTCGGTGGATCCGTGCCACGACAGTATATACCGGCCGTTGAAAAGGGTATTGTTGAGGCGATGCATCAGGGCATACTTGCCGGTTACCCTGTCGTAGATTTTAGAGTTGCCCTTTATGATGGCTCCTATCATGATGTTGATTCATCGGAAATGGCATTCAAGATTGCTGCATCAATGGGATTTAAGAAAGGTCTGGAACAGTGCAAACCGGCGCTCCTTGAGCCCATTATGAAGATGGAAGTCATTGTCCCTGATGAAAATATGGGTGATATTATGGGTGATATGAACTCACGAAGAGGCAAAATTATAGGTGTCGAATCCAGTGGAAACAACCAGGTTGTCAAAGCTGCTGTCCCGATGGCAGAAGTCCTTCGATATGCTCCTGACTTACGGTCAATGACAGGCGGCAGGGGTACATTCGCTATGGTATTTGATCATTATGAAGAAGTTCCCGCACATATAGCTGAAAAGATTATTGAGGCTGCAAAGAAGGAAAAAGAACAACAGGAGAAGTAAAAAGGCAGCATAGAGGCTGGCGCATAGAGTAAATGACAGAAGAGTTAGGAAAATGAAAAGTGCAAGATATAAATAATCAGGCCCCGCATAGCGGGGCTTTTCTTTTTCTGCTCTTACTCGTTTTTTCATTTACAGGAGGTTAAAGAATGAGGGCTGTAATTCAAAGGGTCAAAGAAGCATCAGTAAAGGTTAAGGGGGAAGTTGTGGGCGAAATAGGGCAGGGGCTTCTTGTTTTACTTGGCATCTCCCAAGGTGACACAGCCGCTGATATTCCCTGGATGATCGATAAAATCATAAATTTGCGAATATTCGAGAAAGAAGATGGCAAGTTTGATCAATCTCTTCTTGACATCGACGGAGCGCTTCTCGTTGTGTCTCAGTTCACCCTCTACGGAGACTGTTCAAGGGGAAGACGGCCTTCATTTTCTGAAGCGATGAGTGCGCAGGAAGCAAAGACCTACTTCGATATGTTTCTTGAAAGGGCCAAAGAAAAAATCGCCAAGGTCGAAAAAGGTACTTTTCAGGCATCCATGGAGGTTTCTCTTGTCAATGAAGGTCCTGTAACAGTTATTATAGATTCAAAACAATAATAATTGTTACAGGACCTTCATCAATATGCGACATTCAATATGTATAAATGTAATTAATGCAATAGCTTGCAACATTTATCTTGACAGTTTTTTTCTTTATTTATTATAATCGAGTTCACTTAACAATTTTGTGGGGGATCGGGGAGTTTGTTTTATATATCAGTGAAAATACCAGAAAATTCCTTTACATAAGAAAGTTTTAATAAGATAACGAACCAATGTGGTATAATCTTCACGGTAGTAAGAATTGGTATTTTTTGTGATTGGTACAAAACGAATAAAATTGTTATATCCAAATACAAAATTATTCCTTTGTTTCCCTGTTATTGTTATGCAGTCAGGGGAATATCGATATGGTGGTAAGTGATAACATTGTTGATTGGTACGCTTTCGTATGTTTTTTTCTTGTGGCAGGAGACATCACATGGTATTGAGATTGGGCAGTCCACAAAAACCGCTGTAGGATGGTCTGTAAAGTATGAGTAATGTTTCTCAAAACGACAACCTTGATACCACTAATCATATTCTCAAAACCCTAAAAGCACCTCATTCGCTTGATAATGCCACCGTTGATACCGCATTACATTATCTTTTTTCTACCCAAAACGAGGATGGGGGCTGGGGAGGGCGACAAGGTGACGAAAGTAGCATCTTCATGACAGCGATGACAATAATGACGCTTCAACAGTTTTCTCAGACAGCAGAACTTGCGGACTCCATTACCAAAGCTGTAGGTTATCTTGTAACAAAACAGAACCAGGACGGTGGATTTGGATCTGTTTTGTCAACTGTCCACGATACGGCTCTCGCGTATATTGTCCTTGCAAGGGTACCAATCGATGCCAAGGCCCTTAATGATGTATCGGATTATCTTCTTTTGTCTCAGTTTGAGAACGGTTCATGGAATGATGACGCTTATTCAACAGCGCTGGTGCTTAGGGCATTGTGTTGCTCAGAGAGTGATTCAATGCAAATATCGCAACCAGAAAAAGAAGGTATCATTGGTCAGTCTCCTGACGGCTTGACAAATATGCCTTTTGAGGATACTTCGGCGGATGTTAAAATAACTCCCGAGATGGATAAGGAGGGAGTAAACGGTCAGCTTCGTCAGGATCAAACCGTAGAAATGTCTGGTTCTCTCGACGCATCAGCAATAGGTGGTCAAGGTGAAACCCTTAATATCGAAAAATTGAGAGAAAGCATTCCTGTCGTTAAAGTGGAAACCGTTCAAAGAGAAGATAAAAGAAAGGTTTCTCTTTTGGCACGGCGCAAGGCTAGCGCTTATGTTGCACAAGAATCAGGAATAGTTGCAATCAATGAAACGCCGACTTTTGATCCACCGCTTAGCATAGATCTTCCCTTAGCAACATTGGGAAGTATTATTGGCAAGGTTTTTGACGATGTGTCAAAAGGACCAGTGCAAAATGTATCGATAACCCTTACAGGAGGTTTATCTGCAAAGACAGACAGCCGGGGGGCATTTGTCATTAATGACGTTATGCCTGATACCTATAAGATAGCAATTTACAAAGAGGGCTATACGGACCAATCCCGCGAAGACACCGTAACGGCCGATGCAACAACTGAGATGCAGACAATTTACCTTACCCCGCTTTGCTTGGAAAATGATAGCGGACCATTATCCGATATGATAACTGACAGGCCGACCATACATAATGTGCCGGAATCACCATTCATGTTCATATCCGGATTGATTACTGATGTATCAACAAATAAACCCATTAAAAATGTCATCATCAGGATATTGGAAACTGAGCATACGTTTCAGACTTTACCTGACGGGGTTTATACCCTATCTGACATTAACCTCCTTGAGTTTAACATTGAAATTGTTGCTAGTGGCTATAACACAAAAGTTGTGGAGATTCGTGAATCAACATGGGGTACCCACACTATTGATTTGACCCTTGAACCGAACCGGGCACAGATGTGGATTAAACCGGACCAAACTTTAAGTCCTGCTGTAATAACCCCTGATGAAGATAAACAGGTCAAAATAGGCATTCGTTTGGAGGGAATGAAGGTAGCCTCCAATCCGGTTGTTCTCTATGCCATTACCAATACAACAGGGGATCGTATAGCAGTTGCTTTTGACAAATCCATGTTTGACCCCTCCGATAAACATACACAGTTTACCGTTCTTGTAGATGATATTTTAGAGCCTGTTATAAATGCGGCATTGAATACGCCGGATATCACAAAGATAGACTTGACACTGGAATCATCAGTGGTTCAGGGTCAGGTTATTTCGCTGAGTTATTTAGCCGGTGATATAGAATCAACAGAAGGTAAACATTTGATATCATTTAACAATCAGGCGGTAGTTAATAAAGTATCGGCGCCGATATACAACCAGGGTGGTTTTGGCTTCAGTGGTCTTATCGCCCCAAACCCGTTAGGAAACAGTATTGTTATGACGGGATATAACCAATGGCCACAAGGATTTTATAAGAGCGTACTTGCTTTTGCGGGTAGTATATTTGATGGGCAGTGTATGTGGATGATCCCGGCCAATGCTGATAGTGTTGTTAAGATAGATAAGAATACAGGGGTCATGACCGGTTACAATAAATGGCCTTCAGGGTTCAGGAAGGGTAATCTTGCCTTCGCAGGTGGTGTATTCGATGGTCAGAATATATGGATGATTCCACTGAATGCAGACAGGGTAATAAAAATAGATAAGGATACAGGGGTCATGACCGGATATGACCAATGGCCTTCGGAGTTCAGCAAGGGTGGGCATGCCTTCGCAGGCGGTGTATTCGATGGTCAGAATATATGGATGATCCCATCGTATGCAGACAGGGTAATAAAAATTGATAAAGATACAGGGGAAATGACAGGTCATAATCAATGGCCTTCAGGATTTATTAAGGGTGGATATGCCTTCGCAAGCACTGTATTCGATGGACAGAATATATGGATGATTCCGGCAAATGCAGACAGGGTAATAAAAATCGATAAAGATACAGGGGAAATGACAGGTCATAATCAATGGCCTTCAGGGTTTATCAAAGGCGAATATGCCTTCGCAGGCGGTGTATTCGATGGCCAGAATATCTGGATGGTTCCGTACTATGCAGATAGGGTAATAAAAATAGATAAGGATACGGGGGCTATGACAGGGTCTAATCAAAGACCTCCGGAGTTTAACAAAGTTGAATATGCCTTCGCAGGCGCTGTATTCGATGGCCAGAATATCTGGATGATACCGTTGAATGCAAATAAGGTAATCAAGATAGACAAGAATACAGATGCTGCGACAGGTTACAATCAATGGCCTTCAGGTTTTAGCAAAGGCATCAACGCCTTCGCAGGCGCTGTATTCGATGGCCAGAATATCTGGATGATACCTTCATATGCGGATAAGGTAATAAGACTTTCTTCTTTTTCAACAATGTCGGTTTCTGCAAATATAACAGCAAATGATACTTTTTATTTTTATATAAGTCAGGATGAAGCCATGGAAGGTATCTTAATTGGTCAAGGAAGTCGCTATTCTTCCACGTATTCCCTGAATACCGCTTTAATTCCTGGTGTGACGAACTATCTCCATGTAAAAAGTACCGATTCGATGGGACCCATAGCAGGATTTATCGGTGATTTTACGTTAAACGATGATAGCTTCAGTTTTGCTAATGGCACTCAACGGTTATTGACGGGTGAAGATTGCTGGGTTGCCTATACTGACATCTTCGATGGAACAAAAGAGAAAGTGACGACTATTTGCAAAAATGGCATGGGTAAGTGGGCAACACGTTTTGGCATCGATTTGAATGCTCAATGGATATGGACTAAGGGCGGCGAAGACCTTACGACAAGATATTTTTCAACTCCTATCTATTATTCATCGGTTCCAATCATCCCTATCACTAATGTTAAGGTAATAAATACCATAAGACAGGCAGATGTTGTCGTTCATGAGAACTCTTTTACAAAAAAGCCTTATGCTATTGAGAAAGAGAAAGACAGAACTATTGTTGAGTGGCGATTTGACCGGATTTCAATCGGTCAACGGGAAGATATTTCCTTTGATGTCACCTTAGAAAAACCTGTTTCAGGCGAAGATAGGCTGGTTAGCCATAACCTTGAAGTCCTTTATGAAGATGCTATTAACAAACAACCGGTTTGCATAGAACTCGGCTCACGCTTTGTACATGTTTTCAATGCTGCCTTTTTCTTTACTCTCACAACAGACAAAGAAGTTTATGAGATGTATGAAGACATTATTATCAGCGGGATAATTAAAAACCTCAGCGAATACAGCAGGACCGTAGATATGAGAGTTGTTATCGGGGACAGCCATGGTATTCCGGTGGAAGAGGTCGCAGTGATGCCGGATCTTACTTTTGCGACTGGCGAGGAAAGGGATATTGGAGATATCGTCTGTAACATTGGTACAGGATATTCTGGTAACTGTACGGCGTATCTTCTCTTGGATGAGAATCAGAGGCAGGTTGGCGAAACATCGACAGGTTTTACAATAAATGCCGCTCCGGCAGGAGGCTTAGGGGTTGGGACTGAAGATGGTGGTGTACAGGGAGAAAGCCAAGAAGTTGCAATAGAGAAAAATATCCATGAAATTGACGAAGGTACCACCAGTCAGGAACAGAAGCCTGTCATTACCAGTATGGAGACAGCTGTTGGTCTCAATCCCGATAAGAGCGAGGAATTGGAATCGCATATACATGTAGCAGAAAATCCCGAAGTATCGGTTTCTGTCACCCCTACAACAGCACCCCAAACGACTGCCTCTTCAGATGAATCGTCAGGAATCACTGGAGGGATTATTGGTACGATCAATGTGCAACTAAATCCGGTTTATCAGGGATTAGCAGAAACTATTAGTTATAATGTAATAAATAACTACGATGAAGATTTAAAAGGATTTGCTGTAAAGGTTGTTATTGTCAATGCTGACACGCAAGAGATCAGACAAACATTTGAAGCCCCTAAAAAACACCGTAAAGGAAAAGAATTTTCCGGTACTTTTACCTTCTCAACTGCAACGCTTGAACCACGTATTTACATGGCAATCCTCTATGTCACCTCAGTGAGAATGATCGAATCTAAACCCATAGAGAGTGCCACCTTTGAGGTTCGACTTATCAATGCTATTGTTACCTGAACACTGTTTGATTGAGTATGAGTAAGTATTTTTTGCTTTGCTTATCGAAAAATGAGCATAATATTTTCAGATCCACCATCTTAAGGACAGGAAAACATCGTGCCGCCGGGTTTAAAACATATGCGAAGATCTTTTTTCAAAACAAAAATCACATACCAGGAGATAATATTGATATTATTGTTATATAATAACAATAATATCATATAGATAAATATAAAGTAGAATAATATTAATTAAATAAATGCTGCATTAATTATTATTTATGCTTGGAAGATTAAACTTAAGAATAAAAGCGACTTACAAGCAATCTTTAAAATAATTATTAATTAATTGTTGCATTTTTATTTATATGTGTTATAAAAATATTACGCATCTTTTTTTGTGAATGCGTAGAAGCAAGTTTTAAGTAAGAGGGTTATGCCTCTTTAAGTTTATTTAAAGTTTCATGAACTCTTGCGATAACTTATAAGTTATAAGGGAAGTGAAACATGTACTCAAAAATATGTACAACCTGTTTTTTGCTTGGTTTTTTGGATCAGCAAAATGTTTTGTTGACAGAGAAACCGGAAGGCAGGAAGTATTTGGATGATAACGTATTCTGTAGAAAAAATTTCTGTAGAAAAAATTACAGGAAAGGAGACTCTTATGTCTAACGATTTAATTGGAGATCTTTCAAAAACAAGACTTTTTGATCTTGTAACCCCTCTGCTGAATAGAAAAAAATCCGGTTTGATTCAGATTAAGGGGCACGAGGTTGGTGAATTGTATATAGAAGGGGGCAATATCATTCATGCAAAAACAGGTGAGTCCTCAGGAGAGGAGACCATTCTTGCCATGATGGAATGGGATACGGGACGTGTCACATTTAACTGGGAAGCCACAACTGAAGAACAGACAGTTTTTATGCCCACCGAACAGTTGCTTGTGATCTGGACTAATCGGGAAAATGAGTTGAGGAGAATCAAGGAAGTGATACCTTCTTTGGACGTTGTTTTTCATATTCCCATCAATAGTAGTCCTGAGGATAGAAATATCCAGGCAATTCACTGGAGGATATTGGCGTTGTGCAATGGATCAAGGACGGTTGCCGACATTGCTGAGGCCCTGAAATGGCATCCTTTTGAAACCTCACAAGCCATGTATCAGATGGTTCAAAACGGTCTATTGGAGATGGGATCTGAGAAAAAAACAGAAGAAAAGCTCCAGATAAACAAAACAGTAAACGGGAATTTCTTTCCTGTAATTGAAAGCGAACTCAGTAAGATCATGGGTCCCATGGCAGCGATTATTATTGATGATATAATCTCAGATTTTGGGGAGTCAAGAGACGCATTTCCGGTGGATAGATTGCCGCCTTTTGTACAGGCGGTAGGTGAGGAGATTACAGATAAAACAAAGAGAGCACTTTTTGCTAAATCAATGACAGAATTTCTTGCTCAAAAACAGAAATAAATTCTATGTGGGAGGGTTCATATGGCGAACGAGAATAAGGTTACGACAGGATTGCTATTCAGGCTGATAGTAGGAATTTTTGTCCCTATCCTTATAGCTTTTCTCTTTATGGGATGTATCTTGTTTGTGAACGTTGATATCGGGAAGTTTCATTTTCCGAGTATTCGTGGTATCTGGGGAAACAGTATGAATGAACTGGGCGCTGCCAGTCTCAAGGAGTCAATAACGGCTCTTAATAAATCGGGTGAGCAGATTATCCAGCAAAAAGGCGAGGATGTAGCAAAGCAGGTTGAACTTCAACTCAAATTAATGAATAGAAAACTGCCGATGGAGAAACTCCGGGATGACCCTGTTTTGAAGGAACTGGCCGTTCAGAAGGTCGGTCTCACTGGATACACCGCTGTTTACGATAATTTGGCCGTTACCCACTTACATGCCAATCCCAAAATAGTAGGGTTAGACATGCGCTCTCTTGCCTCTAAACTTCCCGAATTTTGGAAGATATTTGAAGCGAGCCTCAGTGGCAAACCTGTTGGCGGTTATTACGACTGGAAAGACCCTGACGGTTCAATAAGGCCAAAATATATGTACAATCTCCCTATCAAGGGCACAAACCTTTTCGTAGCCGCAACAACCTATATTGATGAATTTTCCAAACCGGCACAGGTAATAACGGAAAAGATGAATCAGACGCAACAACTATATGCTGCACAATATAATAAGAGGTTTGGTCTCCTCCTCTTTATTCTGACGGTTGTCCTCCTCATATTGCTCGGTGTAATTTATCTTTATTCTTATTCGGTTGTTCGTCCGATCCGCCACCTTGCCGAAGTTGCTGATAAGATCAGTATGGGTGATTTGAAAGCAACTGTTGATGTCCAGGGAAAAGGTGAGATTGCTATGTTGGGGCAATCAATAGAAAGAATGCAGACAAGTGTAAGGGCTGCAATCGAAAGATTACAGAAAAGATCGGGGAAATAAGATGCCTCCGGTATTTGAACATAGTGACCTTATACTAAAAGGAGAGCAGAGGATAATATGATATATCCAAAAGGGGAAATACTTCATCAGAATCTTTCCACGGAATACACCGATGTGCCACAATTATTGTCGACGCTCAAGGCAAATGATTTTTCCGGGGTCGTCGATATTGAAATAGCCGGAGTGAAAAGCGCTTTTTTTGTAGTATCCGGGCAGGTGATCAATGCGGCCATTGGGGTTGAATCAGATCCGCCAGTTATGGTGGGGGAAGAAGCTATCGAAGAACTTCTTAATCTTGCAAGCCAATCAAAAGGCATCCTCAATGTCTATCAGGTGCCTGCTTTAGAATTGGAGTTTGCCACGAGTACGCTCATGAAGTCAGAGCTCCTCTTTAAGAACCTGAATACCGATTTTGTCCGGATGGATTTGTTTATAAAAAAACATGCTGATGAAAAACTCACCGGTTATATTGAAATTTATTCCAAGAAGAATCAACGCATAGGCACCCTCTCTTTGAGAGATGGAGAAATAGCGGGATTGCAGGTTCTTTCTGAATCCAGTCCACCCTGTTTTTTTGAGCGGGAAGGGGTTTCACCGCTTTTAGAAGAGATCATGCGTCATGGGGCAATATTTAGTGTTTACCGGAATCTTTCCACCCCGATTCAAATACAATCAGGCACTGAAAAAAAGGCTAAGGCCGCAAAAACTGAAGAACCCGCCCTTGAGATGGAAAAAGTGCCTGTAATTGAGTTTAAAACAGAACCTGTCCCCAGGAAGGCTGAGAGTCGTGTTGAAAAACCAAAGGCCGATAATGGCGCGGGACAAGACCGGAATACGTTCTTGCTGAACCTTCAAGATGTTTTATCTAAAATGGAACGGTTCATAGATAGCGTCTCCGAGAAGGGGTCTTTCCAGAGAGTTTTTAAGACAGCATGCATAGAGAAGTCCGATCTGTATCATTTTCTCGATCCCTTTGAAGGTCAATTTGAATATCATGCTAAGAAGATCCGTATTGACGATAGGGTTGAAACAGAACGTTTCGCTATGGCGATTGCAGACTGTCTTAATTATACACTGTTAAATATTCAGAAGGAACTTTCTGATGATCTCGTGCTACCAGCAGAACTGAAAGGTGAAACGGAGTCTGTTTTTACACATTACTTGGATATGATAAGGCTTTCCGGACTTCAATCAATAATCCCGTCAAGTTTGTAGTAGTCTGAGGGCAGTAAGGATTTTTTTGGCCGAAAAAGTTTCTTCTCTCTGAGAAAGCTTACAAATAGTGAAACATTTCATTCCGTCACAGGCATCGCGAAAGCAATGCCTGTGACGGAATGAAAATAAACTTTACAGGCTTAATATCAAAAAAACAGGGCCAAAAACAGCCCCTAAATGCTATACTATCAATGCTTTACACCATCTAAAATAAAAGGGGCTGCAAAATCTGTACTATAACCCTTACTCGATTTCAGGTGGTATACAGCAAGAGGAAGCATCTCCTTCTATGCACATTCTGTACTGCTTACCTGATTAAATAATCATGATATGATCAGTAAAACATTCGGGACTGAATTGTTTATATCCTATGGAATACGAGAGGAAACATATGGTAGCCTAAGGGTGTCTTTACAAAATAGGAAGAATCATTAAGGCGGTAATGCCAATAACCCGGCCGCATAAAGACTTATTCTATGACAGAACAGGCATACGACGGGTCAGAGGGCTTCCCGTCAAGTCTAAAAGGTTGTCTACGACAATGAAGAAAAAAGAGAAAAATAGGCAAGGAGGAGGTACTTATGTCTATCTTATTTATCCAGAACTGGGACATCATTCACGGGAAAGAGGACGAATATGCTCAATATATTATAGAGACCCACATCCCGGAAAGCACGGCCATGGGTTTGAACCCCATTGGAGGGTTTTATGTAGAGGTTGGTTCTGGTCCCCGGGTCCTTGCGATCTATACCGCCAACGATCTTGAAGAACTGTCGAGGATAGTGGCGAGCAAGCGGTTCAAAGACCTGGCACTCAGTGTAAAGTCATTGGTGTACAATTACAGAAGAGCGGTATTGGAACCGACAGGAGCAGTCAAGGGTTCCCAATACACCGTACAAAAGGGGGTATGGAAATATAACCAGTACTACGACATAAGGCCAGGCATGAAAAAGGAATATGCGGATTTTGTTATTAATGAACATCTTCCCACGATGGAGAGGATTGACTATGTGGAGGTCACTGGAGGGTGGAATGCGGTGTACGGTGGTTATAGCGAAATTGTTGCAGAGTTTACCTTTAAGGACCCGATTGATATCGGACGTCTTTTGAACGATGAGGATTTCAGAAAAATTACCCTAAAGCTGAAGAATGAGTTTGTATTTAATTATGCCAGTCGCATCATGAGGTGTACCGAGCGTTTTGATGAACATAAATGGTTCAAATTGTAGGGGGAAGGTAAATTTTAAACCTTTATAAGAAGGAGGAGGGGATGTATTTTAAATGCATATTGTATTATTGATGGGATACTTTCCCGCAGAGTATGTCAAGAAATGCAAGGGTAGCCCAGGAAAGCTTTTTTTCGCTGAGGTAGACAATTCTAACACTCATGGTTAAGGCTACACCCTTGATCTTAATCTCCTTAAGAAGACCCTGAGTCAATTCCTTTTCCACCACAGCCCTTGCTGCAAAAGAAACACCTTCTCCCATGATGAGGAGTTCTTTTATACATTCGAGATTACTCGCTTCATAGAGGATTGCAGGGGAGAAGCCCCTGTTTTTGAACATATCGGTGACGATCCTTCGGGTTCCCGAACCCTCTTCTCTCATGATGAGGGGAATCTTGGATAGTTCTTCCACGGTAATAGGAGATTTTTTACAAAGGGGGTTATCATTGGATGCCACAAGGAGGAGTTCCTCTTCACGAAACACAACGCTCTTCAGTATTTTGGGGTAATCTGTAGTTGCCACAATGGCCAATTCGTTCTTTCCCTGGAATAGGCTTTTTATCATCTCCCTGGAACTTCCTTCGCTTAATGAGACGCTTACTCCAGGGTAGAGGCCATGAAAAGCCCTAATGTAGCTGGGCATCAGGTAGCGGGCATATGTCCTGGTAGTCCCCACATGAAACGTTTCTTTTTGTAGATTATTCGTACTGTTTAGTGCCCTTTCTGCCTCACGCTCAAGATCGAAGATTTTTTGCGCATAGGCAAGAAGGACCTTGCCCGTTTCAGTCAGGTACATGTTTCTGCCTGCTTTATTGAAAAGCTTTGTTTTCAAAAATACTTCCATCTGTTTAATTTGAGAAGATACTGCAGGCTGACTTATATAGAGGTGTTCCGCAGCTTTAGTGAAACTAAGACATTTTGCAGACTCATAAAATATCCGCAGTTGGTTAAGATTCATTTATCCCTTCTTTTTTAGTATTCCATAAGTTTTACTTATAAACAATATAATTATTATGTATTTGATTAAAATTTCTCACATAGTTAATGTTACTAAAATGTAAAAGAAAATTAAGGAGGTCACGCATGAAAGACATGAGGGATTTTATTCAAGCGGCAGAGAAGGAGGGGCAGCTCAAGAGGATAACAGCCGAAGTGGACTGGAACCTTGAATTGTCACATATTGCAAAGCTCAATGAGGAAAAAGCGGGCCCCGCACTTCTCTTTGAGAATGTAAAGGGGTACAAAACACCTGTTATTACAAGTGTTTGTACGACCACTGAAAGACTTTCATTAATCATGGGCGCTCCTATAAAATCAAGTCTTGTAGACCTCATGCGGTTTTGGGTAGAGAAAAGCAATACCCTGATCCCGCCGAAGTTTGTGGATAAATCCAAGGCCCCCTGTAAACAAAATATTATGAAAGGAAGCGACATAGACCTCTTCAAATTTCCTGTGCCCCATTATTATCCGAAAGATGGTGGCAGATTCATGGGTACTGCCCACTTTTTTATCACGAAAGATCCCGATTCCGGTTGGGTAAATCTTGGAACTTACAGGGCGCAGCTTCTCGCGAAAGATAGAATAGGCACCCAGTTTATCAAGGGAAAACATGCCGACATTATGCTCAAAAAATATGCAGCCATGAATAAGCCTATGCCGGTGGCATCTATTGTAGGTTGTGACCCCCTTCTTTTTTTAACGGGTGCTGCACGTATCTCTGCCTTTGTTTCCGAATATGACTTCGCAGGATCAGTCCGGGGAGAACCCATAGAAGTGGTGCAGGGTGAAACAGTGGATCTCCCTATCCCGGCTCATGCGGAAATGGTCATCGAGGGTTTTGTGGATGCCAAGGAGTTTATGGATGAAGGTCCTTTTGGCGAGTATACGGGTTACTACTCAGGTGTTGGAACAGACAAGCGTAATTACGAACAGGTAACATGTGTAACTTACAGAGATAACCCTATCTATTGGGGCACCACTGTGGGCAAAGCCGTTACGGATACCCATATGACCATGGCCCTTTCGTACGGCGCGACTCTCTGGCAGCAACTGACAGTTGGAATGAAAATCCCCGGCATTAAGGCGGTCTACTGTCCTCCCGAGGGCGCTGGAAGATTTCTTGCCATCATCTCTGTGAAACAGATGTATCCCGGCCATGTTGATCAGGTTGCCACTGCCGCTATATCGACAGAGATGGGCGCCTACGGATTGAAGACTGTTATCGTGGTTGATGAAGATATCGATCCATGGGATATTCCAAGAGTGCTGTATGCCTTAAGCTTCAGGTTTCAGCCAAACCGCTGTCAGGTAATCAAAAGGGGCCGCTCGACACCACTCGATCCGTCGCTGCCGATTGACGAAAGGGATATAACAGGCAGGCTCCTTATCGATGCGACCATACCGTACGAATGGAAGGATAAGCCTATACCGGTCGAACTTGATCCGGATATAGTGAAGAAGGTGCTGGGCCGCTGGCAGGAATTGGGATTTTAAAGCAAACCAACAGAATGGGCAGTGGACACAAAGGGTTCGGGTGAACACTGCCCATGGCTGATAAGGAGAGATGATGAGACCGATACGATATAAAGATGAGATGATAAATGAATTTAAAAAAGACGGGTACTGGACAGATGAAATATTTTACGATTTCTGGGCAAAGAACGCAGCAAAGCTCGGAGATCATGAAGCCCTTGTGGACTCACAATACAGGGTTACCTGGGCCAAAGCAAAGGAACTTGTTGATACTCTCGCTTCAGCCTGGGTAGATCTGGGCATTCCAAAGGATGCGAGGGTAATTATCCAGGCGCCAAACAGTGTCTATGGTTTTCTTGCCCGTGTTGCCTGTGAAAGGGCCGGTCTTATTTCATTGACAGTATACCCCTATTTAAGGGAAAAAGAGCTTGAATTTATGCTCGAAAAAACAGAGGCTACGGCAGTCTGTATCCCTCAGATCTACCGGAAATTCAATTATCTCGATATGTACCAAACAATAAAAAGCAAGTCACCCAATCTGAAATACTATTTTCTTTTTGATGAAGAGGTGCCTCAAGGTGCGCCCGTTGGGACATTCTCCCTTATAAAACTTGCAAATCAGCCTTTCGATGCCTCAAAAAAGGCTGATTTGGATCAGCGAAGATTCAGTTCCACCAGTGATGTGGGTTTGCTGACAAGTACTACCGGCACCACAGGTCTTCCAAAACTCGTAGAATGGCCCATAGCATCCAGGGTGTGCACTTCCAAGGCAAGGATTAATGCATGGCAATTAACAAAAGATGATATTACCTGTGCCATTGCTCCCCATGCAGGCGGTGCCGCAGGTACCCTTACATACTTTGCTGCACCCCTTGCCGGTGCAAAAACTGTGCTCATGGAGGAGTTTGACCCTATAGGAGCACTTGCGCTGATAGAAAAGGAAAAGGTCACTGCCATCGGTGTGGTGCCTACACATCTTGTAAGGATGCTTGAAGTTGATGAAACAAAGTATAATTTAAGTTCTTTAAGGTTTATACGGTCCGCAGGCGGCTATCTCCCGCCGCAGGTTGCGGAAGAAGCGGAGAAGAGATTTAAGGCAACGATCACAAGCGACCTTGGGACCCAGGATGTGGGCTCTGTATCAGGATGTAACATCGATGACCCCGGGGAAGTAAGAAGAAGAACAGTGGGAAGGATGCTCCCCGGTAATAAAGTAAGACTCCTTGATGATAACGGTAAAGATGTAAAGCCTGGTGAGCCTGGTCAGTTATGGTTCAGAGGACCACATGCACCTGCCGGTTATTACCGTGATCCCGAATCAACTGCCGGTGTTTTCGATGATAATGGCTGGACTACAACAGGTGATATTGTAAAGGAGGAAGAAGGCTTCTACTGGATTATGGGCAGGTCAAAAGATATGATTATCAGGGGAGGTCAGAATATATATCCTGCAGAGCTTGAAGGTGTTCTTAATGAGCATCCGAAGATAGCCAACGTTGCAGTTGTTGGCTACCCGGACAGAGAAATGGGAGAGCGAACCTGTGCGTATGCTGTATTGAAAGCGGGTGAAACCCTGACGAAAGAAGAGATGGTTGCCTTTTTGAAAGAGAAGAAACTGTCTGCCTACAAACTACCTGAACGCCTTGAAATAATTGATACCATGCCTACTGTCGGGGATTCCGGTAAAGTAGACAAAAAGGTGCTGAAGACAGATATCGAGAAGAAAGTCGCAGGGGCATGATAATGAAAAATATCATGATTGTCTCCACCCTTGACACTAAAGGTGCAGAAACCTTTTACCTGAGAGACAGAATAAAAGAATTGGGCAGGCAGCCCATTGTTCTTGATCTCTCCATGAGATTGGCCGAAGGCCCGTCTGCCGATATATTGCCTCAAAGGGTAGCGGAAGCGGGCGGTAGTAGTTTTGAGGAGATCCTCCTTTCCCGGGAAAGGTCAAAGAATACTGCGATTATGACGAAAGGCGCCTCTAATCTTGCTTTAGATATGTGGAGAGAAGGAAAGCTTGATGGCATTATCGGAATAGGTGGTTCGACGGGCTCCCTCATGGCAACAGATGTGATGAGGGCTCTTCCTTTTGGTGTACCAAAACTTATGATATCTTCTACGGCAGCCTTACCAGGTATGTCTACACGATATATTGACACGGGAGATATTGCGCTCATGCATTCTGTTGTGGAAATATCGGGGTTAAGTGATATTCTGAAAAATGTTATTGACAGATCGGCCCATGCAATATGTGCAATGGCAGATGTTCCCTCTCTCCGGGAGCAGGATACAAACAAAAAGGGACGGGCCATTGCAATCACCATGCTTGGGCCCTGTGAAAAATGCGCGACGATGGTAAGGACCTCTCTCGAAGCCGAGGGGTATCAGGTTATCGGATTTTCGGCTGCGGGCATAGGAGACCGGGCAATGGAGAATATGATCGCTCAGGGCTTTTTTGCAGGAGTGATAGATCTTGCTCCCGGAGCTGTCATTGAACACCTTGTGGGCGGCATGAGAGACGCAGGTCCCGATAGAATGGAGGCTGCCGGTAAGGTAGGCATCCCTCAAATCATTTCTGTATGCGGGGTGAATCATATTACTCCGCCTAAGTCTAAATACAATGACGATCTCAGGGGGAGGAGAAAGTATGATCTTGACAAATTTCGTTCATGGCTTCGTGCTTCCCCTGATGAGCTCAAAAGGGCGGCAGATGCGTTTTGCGAAAAGCTGAACAAATCGAAGACTCCTGTTAAGGTGATGATCCCACTCAAGGGATGGTCATCTGTGGACATCCCCGGGAGCATAACCTATGATCCGATGGAAGATCAGGTGTTTGTGGATGGATTGAGAAAGGGCTTAAACCCAATCCATGAGATTATTGAAGTGGACGCCAACATGGAGGAGGAGCTCTTTGCCCAGCGTGTAGTGGGTATGGGGCTTGCCATGTTCAAGACGTAAAAAGGAAAAAATTTAGTATTTGTGCGGATAGAACTGATGCCCTCGGGGCGCCCATCGCCTGCACGAATGTTTCGGACGTTCCGTGTCCTTAACAAAAAGAAGTATTTCATATATAAGGAGGATTAAATGCATCTATTACCGAAATTTGATTTTTATGAGCCGGATAGCATGGCGGAAGCCTGTAAAGTCCTTGCCGAAACAAAGACTGAGGGGAAGATTATCGCAGGGGGAACCGATATTATGGTGAATATGAAGAAAGGACTTCTTTCACCGAAGTATCTGGTCAGTCTTGCAAAGATACCCGGAGTATCCAGTATAGAGCCTATAACGGGCGGGATCGTAATCGGGCCAAATTTAATTGTAGCGAAACTTATTGAATTTGATCTTATGAGAAAGAAATTCAATCTTCTTTCCAAGGCTGCCTCAGTGCTTGGTTCTCCTCTCATACGAAACAGGGCAACAATTGGAGGCAACATCGTTACTGCCCGACCGGCAGCGGACCTTCCGCCGCCTCTCATGGCAATGGGGGCCAGGGTGGTTCTGATGAGAAAAGGGAAGGAAAGGGAACTCCCCCTTGACGATTTCTTTGTGGGCCCCGGTCAGACAAAAATAAAACCCACAGAGATTCTCGTGAAGATAATCGTTGATGATCCTCCTCCATTTACGGGATGGGATTATGTAAAGCTGATGCACAGAAATGCCCTCGAGATTGCAATTGTTGCTGTTGCGGTAAGAATTACCCTCGACAGCCCTGATGGGATCATTAAGGACGCACGGGTGATCTTGAGTGCAGTGGCCGCGAAGGCGATTCATGCAGTCTCTGCGGAAAAGATCCTCATTGGCGAGAAACCGACAGCAAAGCTCTTTGCAAGGGCCGCATCGCTTGCGTCTACTGATTGCACACCCATCACTGATATTCGCGGTGGCGCAGAATACCGGTGTGCCATGGTGGAAACTCTTACGAACAGAGCATTGTCTGCGGCATTGCTGCAAATAAAGAGCAAATAACAACGAGAGGTGATCCTTGAAAAAAATAATAACTCTTAAGGTAAATAATAAAGAATATGAGGTGGCAGTTGCACCCAACCGGACGCTTACTCAGGTGCTGAGGGAAGATTTGAACCTTCCGGGGACAAAGTGTGGCTGTGATATGGGTGATTGCGGCGCCTGCACGGTAATTCTTGATGACCGCCCGGTTAATTCCTGTCTGGTGCTTGCCGTTCAGGCACACAACAGGGAGATTACTACTATTGAAGGTGTAGCAGATGGCCCAAACCTCCACCCCATACAGCAGGCTTTTGTTGAACATGGCGCAGTCCAGTGCGGGTTCTGTACACCGGGAATGGTACTTTCAGCGAAGAGCCTCCTCGAAAAGAACATGGATCCAACAGAGCACGAGATCAGGGAGGCATTGTCCGGGAACCTATGCAGGTGTACTGGATATCAGAAGATCGTCGAAGCGGTAAAGTCAGCATCGCAGACAATGAAGAAATGACGGAGGAAACCGAAATGAAGGAATATGCCATAATAAACTCAAGACTGCCGAAGGTTGATGCCTGGGCCAAGGTAACGGGTGACGCGCGCTATACAGATGACCTGACTATGCCCAATATGCTCTACGGGGCCCTGCTCCAAAGTCCTTTGGCACATGCAAAGATAAAAAGGATCGATACATCAAAGGCGGAGAAACTCCCTGGCGTGAAAGATGTGGTTACCGCGAAGGAGGCTGGACTCGTCAAATACGGGGTAAGCCCGGCGCGGTACGATGAAACCATTTTTTGCGATCAGAAGGTGCGATATATAGGAGACGAGATAGCCGCAGTTGCTGCCGTTGATCTTGAAACAGCCCTTGAGGCAGTCTCACTCATTGAAGTCGAGTACGAAGAACTGCCCTTATTGCTTGATCCCTTTGAGGCCAGGAAAGAAGGCGCAATAGCTATCCATGATGATTTTCCCAACAATATCTGTGCTGAAGTCCATCAGGAATTCGGAAATGTGGAGGAGGCACTTAAAACGTGTGACTACATCAGAACTGATAAGTTTGTGAACAAGAAGCAGGATGGCGCATTTCTTGAGCCGCAGTCCTGTATTGCCACTTATGACTTAAACGGAAATCTTACCCTCACTTCATCGACCCAGACAGTCCATTATGTTCAGAGGACCGTTGCTATGGTATTAGGGCTCCCCATCGGGAAGGTTCGGGTTACAAAACCATGCGTAGGGGGCGGGTTCGGTCCCAAGGCATCAGCCAATACCATTGAACTTGTCGCAAGCCTTCTTTCTATGCGGACAGGGAGGCCTGTGAAGATGACCTTTACGCGGGAGCAGGTATTTCAGCACAGCCGTGCGAGACACCAGTTCTTCCATGAATTGACCACCGGAGTAATGAAAGACGGTACCCTCATTGCCCTGAAAAATGTGTGCCATATGGACGGCGGCGCCTATTCGAGTTTCGGCATTGCAACGGTCTATTATGGGGGCTCGCTCCTTGGGGCGCCATACAAACTTCCTAATATGAAGTACGATGGGTACAGGATGTATACCAATAAACCGGCAAACGGGGCACAGAGAGGCCATGGAGGAGTTATAGCCAGGGCGGCATGGGAGCAGCAGTTGGACGTAATTGCCGAGGAACTGGGAATGGACCCCCTCGAATTAAGACTGAAGAACATGATGAAAAAAGGCGATGTGACCTGCAATGATTTTAATATGAGCAGTTTCGGTATGGAAGAATGCCTGGAGGCAATACGGGACGGCTCAGGGTGGAAGGAAAAGAAAGGCAAACTTCCCAAAGGGAAAGGGATAGGCGTTGCCTGCGGTTTCTTTGTGTCCGGCGCAGGTTTTCCCATCTATCGTTCCGAGACGTTCCACTCAACGGCCATGATAAAGCTTTCCGAAGATGGTGGAACTATCAATCTTTATACAGCGGCGGCCGATATAGGACAGGGTTCCGACACGGTCCTCACGATGATGGCAGCAGAGGCCATTGGGGTAAGATATGAGGATGTCCGTGTATCGTCGGGTGACACAGATTTTGGCGTAGACCTGGGTGCGTATTCTTCACGACAGACCCTTATGTCCGGCCATGCAGTAAAACAGGCTGGTGAAGATGTAAGGAATCAGGTTCTTGAAGTGCTTTCCCGCAACTTGAAGATCCCTGTAGAGGATATGGATATAAAACAAGGGCTAATCATATTCAAAAAAGGAAAGGTCGATTTCTCCGGCCTCAGATCACAATATATAAAGGAGCACAGGGGATGGGTAGACGCTCCATCCGGCGATGAACTCACCTTTAAAGAAGCTGCACGTGTCGCCTATTTTGAAAAGGGTGTTGTAGTGGGTAGAGGGAGCTACAAACCGGGCGACCTGGGTGGTAAATACAAAGGAGCTGCAGTGGGAACGTCCCCTGCTTACGGATGCTCTGCGCAGGTTGTAGAGGTTTCGGTTGACATGGATACGGGAAAAATTACCATAGATAATATGACCGATGCCCATGACTGTGGTTTTGCAATTAACCGTACAAACGTGGAAGGACAGATGCAGGGTTCTCTCTCCATGGGCGTGGGGGAGGCGCTTTATGAAGAGATAAAATTTGATGCAAAGGGCAGGGTGGTGAACCCAACCTTCGGGGAGTACCGGATCCCTACCGCACTTGACATGCCTAATGTGAACGCTATTATTATTGAGAGTAACGAACCAAACGGCCCCTGGGGCGCAAAGGAGGTAGGCGAAGGGGCAATAATGCCCACTATCCCGGCCATATTAAATGCTATCTATGACGCAACAGGCATTAGGGTCAGGGAGCTTCCCGTCACATCTGAAAGGTTGTTTATGGCAATGAAGGAAAAGAACAAAAAATGAAAGGAGGTGGAGAACAATGTCAGTTCTTTTTACCCAAACCTGGGATGTAATCCCGGGAACAGAGAGTGAATATTTACAGTTCATCACGGATCAGTACATTCCGGCAACGCAGACTGAAGGATTTAATGTTGCCGGCGGCTACTATGTAGAAGTTGGATTCGGACCGAGAATCGTGGCTGTCTATGTGGCAGACAACCTGGAGGTGCTGGCGAAGCAGATTGCCAAACCAAAATTCAAAGAGTTGACCCTGACCCTCAAGTCAATGGTGTACAACTATGGGTCAGGCGTGTACGAGCCCACGGGAAATGTGAAACGGGACAAGTATACCATCCAAAGGGGAGTCTGGAAACTGAATCAGTACTATGACTTACGACCTGGGATCAAAAAGGAGTATGCAGATTTTATTATAAATGAGCATATCCCGGCACTGCAGAATCTTGATTATCTTGAGATCACGGGAGGGTGGAATGTTGTTTTCGGCGGATTTAGTGAAATTATCGCCGAATTTACCTTCAAGGACCCAATCGACATTGGAAGACTGTTGAATAACGAGGATTTCAGAAAGCTCACCATGAAACTACGTAGCGGATATGTGCTCAACTATCGAAGCAGGATATTACGGTGCACCGAGCGCTTCGATGAACCTAAATGGTTCAGTCTTTAAAAAGCTGATATGCAGTTATTAAAAAAAAGGGGGAGTAATCATGGCAAAAAAAACATTTATGGACCCGCACGATGTTCCCACCATTCCAGGGACAGAGGGATGGGAAAAGCTCTATCCATATCAATACCAATTTTCAAACGATGATCCTGAACGGGCTGCTTTCGAGAGCAGCCAAATATGGTATTATGATGGTCTGCACTATCCTGAGCCGCATTTCCCTTTTGATATCATGTGGGACGAAGCATGGTCATTGGCGCTTTCCCAGTATAACACCCGCCACATTATCATTCCGCCTGCAATGGGTATCGACCACAGGATTGTCAATGGGTATGTCTATATTACTCCTGTAGGGATCGCAGATCCTGAGGTCATTCAAAAAAGAATACCATTATTTATGGAGAGGGCCGGGTATTACTATAAAAACTGGGACAAGTTGTATGAAAACTGGGAGAAGAAGGTAAAAGCCCTTATTGGGGAGCTTGAAGCAATCAACTTTACCGATCTTCCGGAAATTGAAGATATAAGCGTGGTGACTGAGGGCAAAGGTGTGGGCAGTGGCTATTTGCTCCTCAAGAAGTATGATGATCTCATCAATATGGGACTTCTCAACTGGCAATACCATTTCGAATTTCTGAATCTCGGTTACGCTGCATATGTGACATTCATCAATACGTGCAATCAGATCTTTCCGGGTGTACCCATAGCTACCCTGACAAAGATGGTATCGGGTATTGATGTGGTCATGTACAGACCCGATGCCGAGCTCATCAGGCTTGCTAAACTTGCCCTCGATACCGGTATTGATCAACTGGTCCTCAAACCCTTAAAATCAGCGGAACTCATGAATGAACTGGCAAAGATACCGGCTGGCAAAGAATGGCTTGCAGAGCTGGAAAAATCCCGTTACCCCTGGTTCCATATATCAACGGGCACAGGCTGGTATCATCATCATATCAGTTGGAATGACAACCTTGACATACCCTTTGATTCTATAAAGATGCACATAAACAGCATCAAAGAAGGCAAAGAGGTCGGACGCCCCACAGAAAAACTCATAAAAGAACGGGACAAAATCGTAGAAGAATACAGGAAACTGATCAAGACCGATGATGATCGGGAGGCTTTTGAGCAGGTGCTTGGAGTAGCAAGGACAGTATTCCCATATGTGGAAGACCACCTTTTCTACATAGAACATTGGTTCCACAGCATCTTCTGGGGAAAAATACGGCAGATAGGTCAGATACTCCAGAATGCAGGCTTCATTGAAAATGCCAATGAAGATATCTGGTTCATGAGAAGGGACGAGATAAAACAGGCACTGTGGGATTACTCTACTGCATGGGCAACGGGAGTAAAAGCAAGAGGGCCCTCATACTGGCCTAAGCAAATCACATGGAGAAAGGGCGTTTATGAAAAATTTAAAGAATGGTCGCCTCCTCCTGCCTTGGGAGTCCCGCCTGATGTTGTCACAGAGCCTTTTACGATAGTGCTCTGGGGTGTGACTACGGACGTGCTTTCTGAATGGCTCAAGGGAGACGACGCCGGGGGTGATCAGAACATACTGAAGGGTTCACCTGGTTCCTCGGGCGTAGTGGAAGGCCGGGCAAGGGTTTTGAAGAATGTTGAAGAACTGGCGGATCTCAAGGAGGGTGAAATCCTTGTCGCCACTACGACATCCCCAAGCTGGGCTCCTGCCTTTGTAAAAATCGCCGGTGCTATAACCGATGTGGGAGGACCGATGTGTCATGCCGCTATAGTATGCAGAGAATATGGGCTTCCCACAGTAGTTGGGACAGGCAAAGGTACGCGCCTCATTAAAACGGGGGATCTGATCAGATTGGACGGGGATACCGGGATAGTGGAAATACTTGAAAGGGTAAATAAATAATCTCTGACTCCTCTTCCTGTAGCCAGGGCAGCAACAGGCCGGCAGTGCTGTTTCTGCCCTGACACAGGATAATTGGAAGGGAGGAATACATGGCAGACAAAACAGAAAGATTTACGTTATGGTACGAAGAGACTGATGGTAAAGATTTCCCTCTCGTGGGTAAGAAAAACGCGAACCTTGGCGAGATGATTAAGGCGGGAATCAGGACCAGCCCAGGTTTCTCCATTACCATTGCGGCAAATGAGAAATTTATAGTTGATACAGGTATCAAGGAGAAGATCAGGAAGTATCTCGAAGAACTTGGCCAGGTAACGTACGAGACAACAAAGAAGGCGAGCGGCTTTGCGATGTCTTTGATTGAATCGGCAACAATACCCGCTGAAATTGCAGATGATATTCTGGCAGATTATAAAAAACTCTGTGAGCTTTCCCGTACAGACAATATTCCTGTAGCGGTGAGGAGCAGTGGCGCCATCTCTATGCCGGGTCAGATGGAGACGTACCTCAATATCCGGGGGAATAAAGACCTTATAGAATATGTAAAGAAATGCTGGGCAAGTGCCTATAACGTGGAAGCAATCATGTACAGAGCGAATAAGGGGGTAGGATTCCTTTTTAATATCGGTGTGGGAATTCCAAAAATGGTAAATTCGAGGGTTTCCGGTGTAATTTTTACCCTCAATACCTTGAATGGTGATCCGTCCAAAATATCCCTGGATGTCAGTTACGGCCTTGGTGAGGCAGTGGTAAGCGGTCTGGTGACACCTGACAGCTTTCTTGTCGACAAAGTTACCCTTGATATCGTCAAAACAACAATCGGGAGTAAGGAGACTCAATGTGTCTACAGGGAAGGGGGAAGTGATATTGTCCAGGCTGAGGTTCCAAAAGATCAGCAGGAGAAACTATCCGTTTCTCTGGATGAGGTGCAAGAACTCTGCCGTCTTGGAAAGGTCATAGAAGAATATTATGGCAAACACTATGACATTGAATTCGGCATCGATGCAGACCTCACATTCCCTGGAAGTGTCATTATCCTTCAGGTAAGACCGGAGTCGATATGGAACAAAAAAGAGGTTACTGCCCGAACAGAGAAAAAGAGTGACCCCATGGAACGGATATTGAGTCAGTTGCTGACAGGGGTAAGAATGAAATAGGGTAGGTGAGGATTATTGAAGAAAAGACTGCTTATTATTGCAACGCTTGATACAAAGGGAAAAGAAGCGGCATATATAAAAGAATGTGTCCAGGAACCCGTTACCGATTCCTTAATAATGGATATCGGGACCCTTGGAAAACCTCTTACCCCTCCTGATATTCCGGCCAATGATGTTGCGCGGGCCGGAGGATATGATCTTGAAGAAATTATTTCAAAGAAAGACCGTTCGGGCGCAGTGAGGGCAATGCAGGAAGGCGGCGCTATTATCGCGGCACAACTGGTTAAAGAGGGAAAGATAAGCGGTGTACTTGGTATGGGGGGCGGCACAGGCACATCTATTGTCTCATATATCATGCGCGCGCTGCCCTTTGGTCTCCCGAAGGTATTAGTCTCTACCGTAGCATCAAGGGATATACGGGAATACATCGGCACCAAAGATATTGTGATGTTCCATTCCGTCGCAGACCTGCTGGGTTTTAATGAATTTATGCGCCATATTCTTGGCCAGGCAGCATATGCGGTCTGCGGTATGATTAATAAGGGAAGCAGTATCAGCATCAAAAAGCCCATGATAGCCGTCACGGCCTACGGTGTCAGTTCAGCTTGTGCGTTAAATGCTGAACCCCTGCTTCAGGAAAAAGGATATGAAATGATTGGCTTTCATGCGAACGGAGTAGGCGGAATGGCCATGGAGGAGATGATAGCACAGGGGTTAATTACCGGGGTCCTCGATTTTACCCCTCACGAGGTTGCCGATGAGATGTTCGGTGGATACTGTCGGGGTATCGGCCCGGCCCGGTTTGAAACAGCCGCTCAGATGGGTGTGCCGCTTGTTTTCGCCCCCGGTGGCCTTGATAATGCTGTCTTCAGTCCTTTCTATCCAATGCCGGATGTATTAAAGGGCCGGAAAATACATCACCATGATATACGATTTTGCGTACGTATGGGTCCTCAGGAAATGGAAAAATTTGCTTGCATTATCGGTGAAAAACTGAATAAATCAAAGGGGCCAATTCACGTACTCATACCAAAGCGAGGATGGTCAGAGGCAGACAGGGTAGGAATGGAATTGTTTGATCCTGATGCAAACCAGGTATTTGTTGATACATTAAAAGGGATTCTGCGGCCCGATATTCCCTTCACCGAAATGGATGTCCATATCAGTGATCAGGCTTTTGCTGAAAAGGCAGTCAGTATACTTGATCATATGATAAAAGGGAATTACTAAATAGAGCGGGCTCGTGATTTTGTTTAAAAAGAGTATTTTACGCACTCCTTCCGGAGTTTATCCCTGCGTAATTATGAACAGGAGCAATAGGAAACGATATGGATTCATGGAGTATATCTGAAAAACGGGGCGGATTTGAGGTATATGCACAGGTGAATATTATGGGTGATGATCTTCTTGTTGTTCTCTCCGGCGGCAAGATTCATATCGGCGCAATCGCCATGGCCCAACCGAGGCCGAGTCTGGATGATCCGAAAAAAATAAGCGCTACGAGCTCTGTTTATACATACGTAGGTCATAAAGAGGATGTCATAGTAAAATCAATCTCCGAGGAACTTTCAAAGGAACTGAACAGGAAAGCTGTTGTGGTGGCAGGAATACACTGGGATAAGCTGGCATTATCAGATATAAAAGTAATAACCGGGATCTGCAGCAGGCTCACAAAGAGAATAATCAAGGAGGTCGGTAAGAGATGAAGCGGATTATTGTCGGTATTACAGGCGCTACCGGTGTTATCTATGGGATACGGTTGCTTGAGGTCTTGAAAGAACTTGGCATAGAGACACACGTAATGCTTTCTGAAGCTGCTAAAAAAAATATATTGATAGAGACTTCCTTTACCGTGGAAATGGTAGAAAGGTTAGCTTATACAATCCATGATATAAAAAATATGGCTGCTTCCATATCGAGCGGGTCCTTCAAAACAGATGGAATGGTCATTGTTCCCTGCACAATAAAGACTCTTTCGGGGGTGGCGCACTCCTATAACGATAACCTGATTGTCCGTGCCGCCGATGTTGTTCTCAAGGAAAGGCGGCGCTTAATCCTGGTAGTAAGAGAAACTCCCCTCCATAAGGGCCACCTCGAATTGATGAGCAGAGTTGCAGACCTCGGAGGGATAATACTCCCCCCCATTCCTGCCTTCTATCATGCACCCAAGACCATAGATGATCTTATTAACCACACTGTGGGGAAAATGCTGGATCTGATGGACATAGACCATTCACTTTACAAGCGATGGGAAGGGGTTGACAACTATGGTTCGTAAAGCGGCAACGGTCCTCATGTTGGTAACCATGGATACCAAGGGGAATGAAGCTAAATACATGGAAAAATACATCAAAGAAGCCGGAGTTGATGTGCTGTTCATGGATTCAGGCATTCTGGGAGAAAACCGTTTTCCTGTTGCTATCAGCAGAGAGGAAGTGGCACAGGCAGCCGGTAAATCGCTTGCTTTTGTTCAATCCGTAGGTCACGAAGGAAAGGCTCTGGAAATCATGATTCAGGGTGCAATCAAGTACACCAATGAATTGCTCAGGGCGGATAGAATACAGGGTGTCATAAGCATTGGCGGATCCATGGGAACAACGATGGGCACAGGCGTGATGCGTTCACTGCCTTTTGGTTTCCCGAAAGTTATGGTGAGTACCATGGCTTCACGAGATACACGCCCCTTTGTCGGGACAAAAGACATCCTCATGCTCCATTCTGTTTGTGATCTGTCAGGGCTGAACCGCATGACGAAAAAGGTGCTGAGAAACGGGGCCCTTGCAATTGCCGGGATGGTCAAGGGACAGGCCAAATTTGACGTTGAAACCAAGCCGCTTATTTTCCTTTCAACCTTGGGTACAACAGAGGCCTGTGCGCGAAAAATACAGTCTGATCTGGAAGAAAAAGGAAATGAGGTCATCATCTTTCATACGGTGGGTTCCGGTGGCGAGGCCATGGAGGAGATGATGCGTGAAGAAAAGATAGGGGCCGTCATAGACCTTTCCCTTCACGAAATTACCGATAATCTCTTTGGCGGTGATTATGATGCAGGTCCTCATCGCGGTTCTGTAGCCCTTCAATTAGGGATACCCACGATTCTTGTTCCGGGCAACATTGATTTTCTGGTAAGCGGTCCCTTAAAATTTGCAGAAAAACATTTTCCAGGCAGAAAATATCACATGCATAATGCGGCGATAACCTGTATACGCACGGAACAAGAGGAGATGAGGGCTCTGGCGCGACACATATCGGCGATGTGCAATAAAAGGAGCGGGCCACTCGACGTTGTGATCCCCATGCAGGGTTTCTCTGCATTTGACCGTCCGGGCGGACCATTGCATGATCCCGAGGCGCCGGCTATTTTCACGGAAGAATTGAAAAAAGGTCTCAATCCGGAGATACCCCTGTATGTTTTGCCCTATCATATAAATGATCCGGAATTTGCTTCTGAGATTGTTCGCATATATGAAGGCAGGGTTGTAGGTAAGGCGTAGGGAAGGAGTGACACAATTCAAACTATGAAAGACGATTATACCAGATATAAAAGGCAGATAATCATTCCTGAGATTGGTGAGGAAGGGCAGAAGAAGCTCAGTGAGGCAAAGGTATTTGTGGCAGGCCTTGGCGGACTTGGTTCGGCTTCTGCGTACTACCTTACGGCTGCAGGGGTGGGGTATCTCAAAATGGTTGACAGGGACATTGTTGAGATGACCAATCTCAACCGTCAGATCCTGCACCGGACAGAAGATATTGGTATGTCCAAAGCAGATTCGGCAAAGAAAAAGCTGAATGCGCTTAATCCTTCTGTGCAGATCGAAACATACAGGGATGAAATAAGGGACGATACTGTCGAGGGTCTTGTTGGTGATTGTTCGATTATTGTTGATGCAATGGATAATCTCAATACCAGGAGAATCCTCAACCGCTATTCCCTGAAGAAGGGGATACCCTTTATCTATGGCGGTGTGGAAAAATTCAATGGCATGATAACAACATTTATACCCGGTGAAACTCCCTGTTTTGAATGTATCTTCTCAGGGATAAAAGAAATTGAAGAAGTGAAGGGTATTATAGGGCCTGTACCGGGCGTGATAGGCTCACTGCAGGCGATTGAAGCGATTAAAATTATTCTTGGATTAGATAGACTTTTGAAGGGAAGATTACTGTTTTTCACCGGACTCGATATGGCATTTAAAGAAATAAAGATTGAAAAGAACCCCCACTGTGTTGTCTGTCTGGGACGACAGTAAGGGTATCGTGAAGGGAAGATATGAAAGAGGATCTTATACACGTCATACTCAACGGTTTCGGGGAGGCTATCCACAGAGATACCACGATAGCACAATTAGTTGAGCGCAGAGAAGAGTATGATGTAGGCCTTATTGTGGAACTGAATAATAAATTCATATTCCCCCAGGACTATGGGAAAACAGTTGTGAAAGAAGGCGATAAACTAGAGTTCATCAACCCCGATTTTGGTGGTTAAGCTGTAGTGCACCGATAACTATATAAGTCAATGTTGTCATTCCCGTGCAGGCGGGTGTCTTCACTTGCGCAAGCAACATCCAGCGTTTAGTAGCAGTTGAATTACGTTTATCATTTGCCGGGGGCTAAGTGACTCCTAATTG
The DNA here is from genome assembly GCA_013824645.1 of Syntrophus sp. (in: bacteria). GTDB lineage: Bacteria > Desulfobacterota > Syntrophorhabdia > Syntrophorhabdales > Syntrophorhabdaceae > PNOF01. The sequence goes on from PNOF01000009.1 coordinate 57,428, forward strand.
TTTTTATATTCTTGTAAGTTTTGGCTTAATATCATAAAACGGGGCATAAAATTGCCATAAATGCCATACTGTCAACGATCTACATAATAAGCTCGAACATTTTCTTCATATAAACTTGCCCACCATCAGGCATAAACAACACATTCCGCTTTTCTAAGTCTGCCTGTTTACAGGAGACATTCAGCAGACTTGTAAACTGTGTTCCTGAAACGATAAAGGCATTCAATGTCAGCTTCGGATCACCAAGTTTTTCCTGGAGCACTTTTACTTCCTTGTAGAGGCCGAGCTTTGGATCGTTCAGGTTCATTTGGCGCAACCCTTTCGGGTCAATAAAATTCAGCCACTGCTCGCCAGTATCATCGTCCACCAACCATAGTAAGAAATCCGGGTAGAAATTCCCGGCCAGAGCAAATCCCAGTCCTTTGGCTTTGGTGTCGGCATTGCGCAGCAAGTAAAGGCTGCGCTTGCCAATAACTTGCTGTCCTAGCGGGGACTTATAGAACGCTTCCAGGTCACGCACAAACTGTACTTCGCTGGGTGCATCAAACGCCAGTGGACGCATTTTCAACGGCACAGCTCCGTCGAAGGCAAATAGGGGGTAGTATAGATGGCGATCAAAACAAATGGCTACCATCTGGCCGGCATTCCACTGGCCGGCTTCTCCGAGTTTGCCATCTTTTACCAGTACCTGCAGCGCTCTGATTTTCTTCTCGTATTCTTCCCCGTCCTCATTGTTATCGATCTCAAAGTGATACACCTTGAGCAAGGTGTCATCGTCTTCTTTCACGTTTACAATGTCGTAGAATTGGCCTTCGTAAGCCGTTTTCAGCATCTTGTAAAAACGGTCAGTATAGTCTTGCAGCAAACGGATGAGAATGTCTTCCTGTTTGCGGATGTCGGCGATGTTGCGAATGTGCAGCTCGGCTTGCGGAAGATAAAGCGTGTACCAGTCATTGCGCGTCAGGCAGAAATTGATCAGACGCGAACGCTCCAGCCGCAGATTGGTCCAACTGCGCAGTTGTTTGAATTCCTGCACCGCCAAATAAATCCGGTCGAAATCAAAGAGCGCCATGGTAGCCGATCCGATTTTGCCCGTTTGCCGTACATTGATAGCCGGCGCTCCCCCATCCAACTGCTTGCCTGCCGCCATCGCCTCAATCTTTGGATATAAATCCAGATCAATATGCGCCTCTTTGATCTTGGCTGCAAACTCAGCAGGCACTTCATACAGCCACGGAAAGTGAGTGCGCTTGAATCCCTTTATCTGGTTGTCTTTGTAGCCGTCTTTCAGCGCCAGCGTTTTGAGCTTGCTTTTGGGCATATTGGGGCGGGTTTCAAAATCAAGCTCGATCATTTCATCCGTAGGGGTGATGCCTTCTTCTTTGAGATATTCCTTGAAGGTGGCCATGTAGCCCGCATTCACACCGAAGATGTTCAGCGTTTCCAGCCGCTCCAGATGCATCCCTTTTGGCCGTTGGGCAGGCGTGCTTCGTTTGAGAGAATATTCCTTGCCCTTCAAGCGCACGCCGCGCCCGAATAACTGGATGATTTGCGAACCTTCGCCCTTGCCCATGTTGAGCAAACCCATGGTGGAAACACGCCAACTGCTCCAGCCTTCGGTGAATTTGCGCGAACCGATCAACACATGCAACCGGCTGTCTTTACTGTTGAGGGTGCCAAACCTGGAACCGCCGAAATCATCCGCCTCGGTATCAAATAATGGCATATTTTCGATCGTCTCGGCCTCTTTGAAAAAACCAGAATCATCACCTATGTTGATCAGCCCAAACGGTTCTGCCTCGCCCACACGCAGAGCCAGCTCTCCCTTACTGCTCTTGAGATTGACCACCTTCAACCGTTGCCGGGCATCGGCATTGAATAATTTCTTCAGAATATCGGCATAGACTTCATCGGCGCTGAATTGCATCAGTGGTGTAAAGCGATCATGAAATATATCGCGGCCTTTGGCATCCAGCAAGCGCGCAGTATTGGCCAGGAAGTCTTTCAACCACTGTTTGGTTTTTGTTTCGTCATTTAAAAATCCTGCCAGGAATTTCACTACATTTAAAATATCCGAATCTTCCCCGGCCACGGTATTGCCGACAAACACCCAGAGCGGTTTTTCAATGTT
>PNOF01000010.1 GCA_013824645.1 Syntrophus sp. (in: bacteria)
GGAAGCGATAGTATTAGTGGATTTAAACGGGGCGATAAGATCGCCGTGAAGATAACACCATTTGATGGTGAAAAACGAGGAAAGCCGAGGACGCTGACTGTAGACGTGCAAAATACGACACCAAAAGTCTCCGAAAGCAAGGAGCCGAAATATGACGGCAAGATGTTTACGGTGCAGATTAACGCCTCTGATCCTGATGGTGATCCCCTATCGTATGAACTGCTCAGCGGTCCTCAAGGCATGACGATAGATAATAAGAGCGGAATGGTGAATTGGTCGGTAAAAGATAATGATGCTGGTGATCATACGGTAAAGGTAAAAATTTCTGATGGTCACAGGGGAGAGGTTATGTACCAATTGACTGCAACGATACCTAAAGATATTCCCCAGCCTGCAACAGTACCAAAGAAAACTCCCTGATTAATCGGGTTTATTCAATAAATATAACCATGAAAGAACAATCAAGCATGCGAATCCTGAAATATTTTGTGTTTATCGTATATTGCAGCGTACCTTTTCTTGGCGGTAATCATCTTCCGCTGCATTATATCACTATCGACCGGTTTTGGATTGAAAATATATTTCTTCTTTCCCTCATTGTTTCAATACTGTTCCTTTTTTTGAACAGAAAAGATGTTGATCCATTAATGTGGAAGGGGTTTTTCTTGTTTTTTATGCCCTTTATGGCAATCAACATTGTCAGCCTTTTCTATACGTGGAATACACTGAGCACCCTGAAGGAAATTAATCTCTTGCTGTGGACCGCAGGGGCCGTTTTTGTCATGTATTTGGTTTCTGATAAGGATATTGTTGTCAAAGCCCTTGTCTGTGGCGCCTTTTTATCGGCACTCTGCGCGATAATACAATTTACAATATTATACCCGAAACTCATGAATATGGCGGAGTATAGCAAATATGCCTTGATCGTAGGAAGCCAGACAATCCCCTTTTCATCTTTTCTGTATCATAACATCTTCGGAGGATATCTTGCTTCCATCTTGCCGGTTTCCATCTACTTTGCCATCTTCGAGAAAAAGATAATTTACTCAATCACAACTATCGTCATTCTTGTAGGCTTGGTGCTCACCACCACCAGGATTGGCCTTGGTTTAGCTGCGTTGGGGATACTTATAACCCTGGCATTTTTGGTAAGGGACCGTAAGACCAAGGATATCCTGTATTTATTGGGGATGGTCCTGGCGGGGCTATTTATAGCGGTTATATTGATGACTGCTAACAAAAAAGGTGCACCGGATGGTGTTCAGCGGGAAATAAAGTATAAAATGAGTAACATCCATACGCAAATCAAAACGCTGAATACGCGGACGGAAATCTGGAAGGTTGGTCTCAAAGCTTTTGTCAATAAACCGATACTTGGCTATGGCGCAGGGACCTTTGAATACCCCTATAAGAAATATTTCGATGGTGGTCTCGGCACGAAGTATGCGCACAGCACCGTCATCAAGATCGCGGTGGAACTGGGTATTGTGGGAATCATGTGCTGGTTTTTCTATCTTGCCGGATGCCTTATCTGGCTGCAAAATATTTTTTGGAGTAGGAAAGATGTTTTTATAGCATTCTCGGTGCTGTCCTTTTTTTTGTTTGGCATTGTGGACTTTTCATTTGATACCCCGGCCCATGTCATTACCTTTTTTCTCCTGACCGGGTCGCTGAGTCAATTTAGTGCCGAACGAAACCTGTCTTGCGAAAAACAAAAAAAGAAGAAATTAATCCGTTATGGTATTTTTGTTTCTGTTATTGTATTGTGTATGTTTTCCTTCTATTTTACCACAAAAGTAAACCTTTCCAAAAAGGCCCTGGAGAACGGTGCTGCCATGGAGGAGAATGGTTTTCCTCTTATTGGGGTATATAATGCTTATGAAGATGCCATAGAAAAAATGCCCCTCAACAATGAAGGATACATCAAGGCAACGGGAGCACTGGTGGCCCTCTTTAACACCGATAAAGACATGGCAGGAAAGGAAGCAACAAAAACAATGCTCTCAAGTCATTTAAGAAAAATGGAAGGGACAAAGGATAATGATTCTGAGTTGTTTTATACTATCGGCATAGGGTATGGGGCCCTTGGAAACAATGAAAGGGCTGAATATTACCTCAATAAAGCACTTTTTTATTTGCCGTCATCATCGTATTATGTTTTGGGTCTGGCGGAATATTATTTCAATCTCGGGGATTACAGGAAGGTAAAACGGACCATCAAGTCTTTTGCCCCTTACATAAATAACTATGAAACTCTACGTAATCCGAATGGTTTTTTTGTTTATAAGATGAAAGATCTTGAAGTTGAAATGGAGTTCAGAGCGGGGAATACAAGCAATGCCCTGGCTCTGGCGCGCGACAATCTTAAGGATGCGGAACGTGAGAGATTTGTCATTTCAAGTGCGAGGGCCAGGGGGTTAGTCAGGAAAGAATTTGTACTGAATCATCTGCAGGAGCGAGTCGATGAGATAAAATCGCGAGGCGCTAAGGATTGATATGCTCAGTACGTATTTTTAATATCCCGGCTTGATGCGCCAAAAGTTTGGCAAAGGATAAAGCTGATCAGTATTGTTATAAACAATTCATTATGTTATAAGTCACATATTAAGACATTACTCTATCAATAGGATCGATGCGGAATTAATTTGAGGTGGTAACCCGTTGCCTGATATACTAACAATCGCAAATGGATTCTAAACTAAAACGAAAGCTTCAATATTATTTTGACCTTATCCTCGTGTTAACACAAAAAGAGTTAAAGGTCAGGTACAAAAACAGTGTATTGGGCTATTTATGGTCAGTAGCGCATCCCTTAGCATTTGCGCTAGTGTTTTTTATTGCATTTAAGGTAGTTGTCAAAATTCAGATTGAGGACTACGCGCTTTTTCTTATTGCCGGTCTTTTTCCATGGCAGTGGTTTGCTAATTCGGTGAATGCCTCGCCGATGATTTTGCTTGGTAATGCTTCAATTATCAAGAAAGTAGGCTTTCCGAGATATTTTATAATACTTACCCAAGTTATTCAGGATATGATTCACTTTTTGTTAGCCATACCGGTAATAATTCTTTTTCTTTTTCTTTATCATAAGACGCCCTATTTATCTTGGTTGTATGGTATACCGGTTTTGCTTACGGCGCAATTCTTTATTATATATGGTATATGTCTTATCGTAGCCTCGACGAATCTTTTCTTTCGAGACCTTGAGCGGCTTACAATACTTTCTACAATGTTGCTCTTCTATTTTACTCCAGTGTTTTTTGACGAAGCAATGATCCCTCGGCAATATCAGAACTTTCTGTATCTGAATCCATTGTCGCTTCTGATAGTAAATTGGCGAATGCTTTTTTTATCAGGAAAGATCAACGCACTATATCTTTTAGGAAGCTACAGTTACGCGGGTTTCATATTTTTGATCGGTTACATGGTATATAGAAAATTGTCATGGAAGTTTGCAGAGGTATTATGATCAATGCTGCTGTGGTTTTTGATAAGGTTAGTAAAAGCTATCCGATGTATCATCACATAACGGGAGGTATTAAAAACCTTATTTTTCATTTGCCTCAAGGTATACGATCAATAAAAAGAACGCGTTACGAAGTATTTCATGAGCTTTCTTTTGAAATAAAAAAAGGTGAAACTTTTGGTATTATTGGAAGAAATGGTGTTGGAAAGAGCACCATATTAGGGCTTATCGCAGGGGTACTGAGACAGTCTCAGGGTACCATTGTGGTCAATGGCAGGATTTCCCCCCTTCTGGAGCTTGGCGCCGGATTTCATCCTGATCTTTCCGGGAGAGAAAATATTATATTGAATGGTGTCCTGATGGGTTTGACGCGAGAGGAGATCTTCAAAAGAGTAAATGATATTATTATGTTTTCCGGGCTCGACCAATTTATTGATCAGCCAGTACGTGTGTATTCCAGCGGTATGCTCACGCGGCTGGGTTTTTCCGTGGTGGCGCATTTAGAACCCGAGATCCTACTTATTGATGAAATTCTTGCGGTCGGCGACATTGATTTCCAAAAGAAATGTTTGGAAAGGATGGCAGAATTCAAGAAAAATAATGTGACAATCATTTTTGTCTCTCATTCTATGCTGAACGTGGAACGTATCTGCGACCGAGTTATGTGGATGGAAAGCTGTACTCAAAAAATGATTGGTTCAACGAATATCGTGGTGAAGGCATACAAAGAGCATGAATAGCAAGGTAAATCCGCCAGATATGAATCGGAAAATTATGGAATCTGATAGTTTCAGATATGATGAAAAAAATGATTTGTACTTTCATGGCAATTCGGAAGAAATCAATTACGCCGATGGTTCTGAAGCTTACCTTATAGACGTATTTCAACAAGTAGACGGTACAGATATCTATTCAGAGGAATTACAAAAAAAAATACATGATTGGCCTTCGAGATACCGTTTATCTTACCTTCGCGCAAATTTGTTTGAGGCAGTAAAAAGTATTTTCAAAAAGACTTGGACTGTGCTTGAGTTAGGCGCGGGTACCGGTGCAATAACCGCTTGGCTTGCCTCAAATTGTACTCATGTTGATGCTGTCGAAGGTTCTGTAAATAGAGCAAAGGCTTTGAGATTAAGAACGAAAGGAATGAAGAACGTACGTGTCATAGTGGGTGATATAACGAATATGGTTTTCCCGAGGAAGTATGACCTGATTACGCTTGTTGGTGTTCTTGAATATATTCCCTATTATTGCTCAGATAGAAATTCTCAGGATACATGTGTTAATTTCATAGCTAAGCTCCGGGCATACTTGAACGATGATGGGGTGCTATTGATCGCCACTGAAAATAAGCTGGGCGCTAAGTATCTTTCCGGATGTGCGGAAGATCATAACAATAAGTTATTCTCCGGGATTATGGATTATCCGGAGAAATCACCTGTTACATTTAGCAGAAATGAGCTCGGAGATATTCTTCAGCGCGCCTGCTTTCCACATCATATCTTTTATCATTTATTCCCAGACTACAAACTAACAAAGGTTCTCTACAAGGAAGAGACTGATCGATCCAATACCATGATGTCCGGATGGATAAGAGGAATTTTTGAAGACTATTCAGGTCAAAGGGAATACCTGTTTTGTGATTCGCTTTTTATCGAAACAATAGTTAAGGCGCGCTTATTACATCATTTTTCAAATTCGTTTATGATATTGTGCTCACCCTCCGAGAAAGTGGATTTAAAGACAGACTGGCTGATTCAAAAGTTTTCGAATCACGAACACATTAATCCTGTCTTTCATCACACCTCATCGCTTGAGATGAGGGAGGGAAGGATTAATATTGTAAGAAAACCTTTCGGCAGAGGGAGACATAGTGTTGATTATGAAAACGTAAGGTATACATTGACGCCATACGAAACATTTGTTGAGGGGCAGATTCTCATAACGGAAGCATACAAAAAAGTATTTATAGCCGATGGCTACCTGTCGTTAGCTAGACTATTGACTCAGGTGCTAAAGGGTTTGATAGAAAATTATTCTGACGGGACATTCGATCAGGACGGTTATCACATAATTGATGGACATGCCATCGACTATTGTTTTTGGAATTTAATTCAAAGCGATGACCAAAAATTCCACTTTATCGATAAAAAATGGCAGTACAAAAAACAATTGACATCTGATTATATTGCATTTAGAAATCTGTATTATCTCTATTATGATTTAGCTCCTTTCATAACGGAAGAAAACTCGCAAGTTTTTGTGATGAATGTTATGAACAGGATATATCCGCATTATAGTATTGAACGATATTTTCAGAACCTTGCTTTGGAGTCTGCTTTCCAGAGTGATATTGCTTCTACTGAGGCTCGATCCATTAACAATGTTACAGGAATAAGCAAAAAGGCATACAGAACCTATATGGATACTCTTGAAGGGAAATATGAACAAAACGAAGCAGTTTTAAGAAGCATATATGCTTCTTATGGATGGAAGCTTTTGCAGAAGTATTACAGAATGAGAGACAGATATTTCCCTTTAGTCCACAGATGGAGGTCAACGTTCGAACTTATCGGAAAGGCTCATGTGGTTGTCAATAAGATGAATATTCGCAAATCATTATCTTATATTGCGAAATATGGGTTGAGAAATTTTATGCACAGAGCAAAAGAGAATATTGTTTTAGATTCGCTTTACCAGGAATGGTTGCAAAAGATGATATTAAAGCAGGAAGAAATTCAAGCGCAAAGGGACACAAAATTCTTGCTGGAACCAGAGGTCAGCATAGTTGTACCAGTGTATAATACCAGAAAAGAATTTTTGGAGGGCATGATTGAGTCAGTGATAGCTCAAACATACCCCAAATGGGAATTGTGTATTGCAGACGGTTGTAGCGAGGAAGCCTACATTAAAGAAATACTGACTAAATATTCCTTGAATGACAAACGGATTAAAGTCCGGTTTTTAAATCAAAACAAAGGGATAGCCGGTAACTCCAACGAAGCGATAGCGCTTTCGTCTGGCAGCTATATCACTTTCTTGGACCACGATGATTTATTGCCTCAACATGCCCTTTTCGAGGCCGTGCGAACCATCAACGAAAATCCGGGAGCCGATTTTATTTACTCTGATGAAGATAAAATTACTGAAGACGGAAGTATAAGGGTTGACCCCCATTTCAAACCAGACTGGAGTCCGGACACTTTGAAGAGCTATAACTATATCGCACACCTGACTGTTATCAAGAAGGATTTGATTGATGAAATAGGATGGTTCCAGACGGGGTACGATGGCAGTCAGGACTACGATTTGTTTCTCAGGGCCACTGAGCATGCCCGTCGAATTGTACATATCTCTAAGATTCTTTATCATTGGAGAATTATTGAAGGTTCTACTGCTTTCAATCCGGTTGAAAAGCCATATACCCAGGTTGCGGGCAAGAGGGCTTTGGAAGATCATATGAATAGATTAGGGATAGAGGGAAAGGTGGAAGATGGCCTTTTTGCGAATAGTTATAGAATCAAATACAAACTTAATCGATTGCCGTTAATATCTGTAATTATTCCGAACAGGGATAATGCACAGGAATTGGCCAAGTGCATCGAATCAATTACAGTTAGGTCAACATACAGGAATATTGAAATTATTATTATGGAAAATGGCAGCAAGGATGATCGGACTTTTGATTTATACAGGAGGCTTGAGAATATAAACAATGTCAAAATATTTACATGGAACAAACCCTTTAATTATTCACAAATCAATAATGATGGGGTGAGGCATGCAAAAGGAGAAATGCTTCTCTTTCTCAATAATGATGTAGAAGCTATTAACCCGGATTGGATCGACAACATGGTCCAGCATGCGGTTTGCGAAAAAGTTGGCTGCGTCGGCGCTAAACTTTATTATAAAAATAACACCGTGCAACATGCTGGGATAGTTGTTGGATTGTGCGGGATAGCTGGTCATCCGTTTAAGGGTTTTCCGCGAGGCTCACACGGGCATAAGGGTAGGCTTAATGTGATACAAAACATAAGTGCTGTAACAGGAGCCTGTTTGATGATGCGAAAAAATGTGTTTGATGAGGTAGGTGGTTTTGATGAGGGGTACCCATTGGCATTTAATGATGTCGATTTGTGTATGAAGGTAAGACAACATGAATATCTGATAATCTATACTCCCTATGCAGAGTTATACCATTATGAATCAAAGACAAGAGGCCTTGAAGATACTACTGAGAAAATCAGGAGATTTACTATGGAAATGGAGCTGTTCAGGGCGAAGTGGTCTTCTGAATTGAAAAAGGGAGATCCGTACTATAATAGCAATCTCAGTCTCAGCAGGGAAGACTTTGCTCCAGATGTGTGATGTTAGCATAATCGTCGTTAACTATAATAAAAGAGACTTGCTTGAAGTGTGCTTAAAAAGTTTATTTTTCCAAAGCTTCAGTGATTTTGAAATTATTATTGTTGATAACGGTTCAACTGATGGATCGGTGGAAAAAATAGGTGAGTACGCGAAGGCCTCGCTTCCTCCACTCTCCATCAAGCCGGTCTACCTGCAATGCAACGCCGGTTTTGCTCGCGGCAATGCAGAAGGAATACGATATGCCCACGGGAAATATGTGGCGCTTCTTAATAATGATACTGAAGCTGACGAAAAATGGCTTGAAGAACTTGTCAGCGTAATGGAAGAAAATGAAAATATTGGGATTTGCGCATCGAAACTTATTCAGTATAATGCTGAAACTATAGACAGCGCCGGTGATGGTTTCGCACGATCGCTTCAAGGATTCAAGAGAGGTGAGGGGAAAACATGTAGGGAGATGAATAATCGGGAATATGTTTTTGGCGCTTGCGCAGGTGCGGCGTTGTATCGCCGTAAAATGTTTGATGATATAGGTTTTTTTGATGAAGATTTTTTTTTGATACACGAAGATACCGATCTTAATTTCAGGGCTCAACTTGCAGGATGGAAGGTATTGTATGTCCCGACTGCATTAGTCTATCACAAAGTGAGGTCATCAATAGTAGATATGAGCGACATGGCAATATATTACACAATAAGGAACAGAGAGTTCGTGCGCATTAAAAATGTGCCTGTTGGAATATTTGTGAGATGTTTACCTGAGTTTGTCCTGGGAATGATGATGGAATTCCTTTATTTCGCTGTTAAACATGGTAAAATCAGATTGTACTGTAAGGCAAAATACGATGCATTGAAGGTTTTTAGAAAAATGATGATAAAAAGAAAGCTCATTATGAAAAAAAAACGTGTTACCAATCAATACATGTATAACCTCATGATGCCCTTATGGAATAAAGAACTATTAAGCGCAAAAATAAGAAAGATAGTAAATGGTTAGTGTAATTATTCCTACTTACAAAGCAGGCAATGTTCTTGATTACCTGTTACTGTCACTGAATAAACAGACAATCGATATGGAGGTGATTGTCGTCGATTCTTCATCGACGGACAATACAGGGACAATTGCGAAAGATCACAACATAAAGTTCATCAGCATTGACAAAAAAGCTTTTAACCATGGAGCTACGAGAAATGCGGCAACTCTCCATGCTAAAGGCGATATACTTGTTTTTATGACACAAGACGCCCTCCCGTTAGACCAATTTTGTATTGAAACGCTCATAAAGCCCCTTCAAACGGAATCCATTGCAGCTGTTTATGGCCAGCAAATTCCGAAAAATGATGCATCACCCACTGAAAAATTTGCGAGGTATTTTAACTATCCTGAGCACCCAATAATTAAAGGGCGCGAACATATTCCTGAAATGGGCATTAAGACTTTTTTTTTCAGCAATGTCTTCTCAGCAATAAGGAGAAAAGAGTTTGAGGAAATAGGGGGATTTCCGGAAAACGTCATAATGTTTGAAGATATGTTGTTCGCGGCAAAGTTAATGATGAATGGATACAAAATAGCTTATGTGCCGGAAGCAAAAGTGATACATTCCCATAATTATTCATTGGCGCAACAATTGCTAAGATATTATCAGGCAGGTGTTTCATTTAAGAAAAACCCATGGTTCATGGATTATGCGGGATCAAACAAGGAAGGAATTGCCTTCTTGAGAGAGGAAATGAAGTTCTTGTTTAAAGAAAAAGAGTATGCGTGGATACCTTGTGCAGTTCTTGAGGCCATGTTTAAATATATGGGCTATAAAATGGGATTAAATCACGATAAGTTCCCTCGTTTTCTGAATAAAAGGACAATCCCCTAAGATGATTAATGCCAGGTATTTGAGCAAATTTCTTATTATTGTGACAGATATCATTGTAATATACGGGTCTATCGTAATAGCCTATTATATGCGAACTTGGTCAGGCAGTTATTTTGATTTAGTTCTATTGAATCATGGGCTGTCTCTCTATTTAAGCAAATGGTGGATCCCGTTTATTGTTGTTGCATCAATTGGATATCACAGAGGGTATGGAATTGTTGTAACGATTTGGGACGATTTTCTCATAGTACAAAAAAGTCTCTTTATGTCGTTTTTAATGGTGTGGGTTGTTTTTTCAATGCAGAAAGAGGCTGAAACGGTTTCAAGGATCGTCATTACGGTCAGTTTTATCAATATGTTGATATTGATACTCATTTTCAGGGGTGTTCTGAAATTCCTTTTATTTAAAGTGATGGATTGGCGTCAATACGCCTCTATATTTGAAAAAACAGGAGAGGGTATCGTCAGTACATTGACATCCTTGTTAAATAAAGAATGGTATTCCGGTTATAAAATCATGGGCAGTCCAGAGAAGAGTTCTTTAAGTGTAGGAAAAATTGATGCATTATTTTTGCCCATCGAATATGCAAATGATGAGACAGTGAAAAAGCTGAAGCCAGCCATAAAGGATTTAATCATTATTTCGGAAATGTCCGGATTATCTTTTATGAATACAGAGATTAAGACTTTTCTGGATAAAAATATTGCATTAATTACCACTACCAACGGTCTTTTGTCAAAACGTAAAATGTTTATAAAGCGGGTTTTCGATCTTGTCCTTGCCATACTTGCCTTACTGGTGTTGTCCCCGCTATTTCTTGTTGTTCCGTTACTCGTCAAACTCGATTCTCCCGGACCGGTTTTTTTTAGACACAAGAGGTGTGGGAAGAAAATGGATGAGTTTAAAATGGTGAAATTCAGGACAATGAAGATTGACGGAAAAAATATATTAGAAAAGTTTTTGCAGGATAATCCTGATGTTATTGAGGATCTTGAAGATCGGAACAAAATAAGACATGACCCACGAGTAACAAAGATCGGAAGTTTTTTGCGGAAAACTTCTTTGGACGAACTTCCTCAACTTTTAAATGTTATCTGCGGAGAGATGTCAATTGTTGGCCCAAGACCAGACACTAAAGAAGCAATCAGTAAATATTACATGGAATATAGCGAAATATATGAAAATATTAGACCTGGAATAACTGGTCTTTGGCAAGTGAGCGGTAGAAGTGAAATAGACTATGTAAAGCGAGTTAAACTTGATTATTTATATACCCTCAACTGGTCTTTATGGTTAGATATGGTAATAATATTAAAGACATTCAGAGCAATGTTAAATCGTAAAGGAGCATATTAATGCTAACTACAAAAAATCTCTTGACAAAAAAAAGGTGTTCTGTTAGAGTTTTTAGTATGATAGAACTCAGGCTAACACAATGTGTCTTTACGAATTCTCATAATATTTTGAATGAATTAGCGCTATATACGTATTCCAGAAAAAGGGTGGGTTTGAGAAGTTATTTTCTGCGGGGGGAATAATTTGTATTTAAACAGTGTTACAGAAACGAATACGATATTAACTAATACAAAAAAACATAAAAGGATGAGCGGTAAACAATTATGATGGGTTTTTTCGCATTATTGATGGTTTGGTTTATAATTATTATCGCAATCTGGGTTTTTGTAAGCTACACACTTTATCGAATTGGCAAGAAATTTGAGACTAGCAGCTTCCTGGCTTATTGTATACCTGTATACAATGCGTACCTCCTCTGTAAATCTGCCAATATCCCTCTCTGGAACGTAGCGGTATGTTTTGTGCCGGTTCTCAACATCGGCATGTGGGGCAGTATCGCTGAAAAATTTGGTAAAAGCTACTGGCTATATGGAATATCAATATCATTGTTTTGGTTTCCTGCGCTTATACTTGCTTTTGATAGTTCCAATGCGGTCAGTTATGATAGTTTTGAAAAAATGGAAAAAGAGGAACCGGTCGAGCAATTTGTGCCCCAAAAAACTCAAGAGGCTGAAAAATATATTGAAGAAATAAAGAAGGTGCAGGAAGAACCGGTAAAGCATGAAAAAAAGATAGAAGAACCCGTAATAAAAGATATCGCTATGGCAGCAGAGGAGACCGATAAAGAAAAACCCTCAAAAGAAGTAAAAAAATATACGACAAAGAAAAGCGTCATGTCGATGCTGACAAAATTGCCTATTGTAAGCAGTTTTACAACGAAGCAATTTGATCAATTAGTGGGTATTGATATTGGGACTACATCGATAAAAATATGTATTCTAAAGAATATGAAAGGTTTATTTACTATGCAGCATGCTATAGTAAAGGCATACGAGCAGGATTTGTTAAGCGATGGCCATATCATAGATATAAACTTCCTGGCCGAAGAACTTAAAATAATTTTTGAAGAAAACAAAATAAAGTCTAGAAATGTTGCCTGTGCATTGTCGAGCTATTCAGTCATATCAAAGAAAATCACTATACCTGTCCTCCCGGAAGAGGAGCTTGAAAACACAATCGGAATAGAAGTGGAAAATGCTATCCCCTTCCCTCTGCGGGATATTTATTATAGCTATTATGTTACGGGGATCGATTCCGAAAAGCAGAATATGATGGATGTGAAGATTGTCGCTGCGAAAAAGGAAATTGTTGATTCTTATATTGCTGCTTTCAATATGGCAGACATGAGTTTGCAATTATTAGATGTCGATATATTTGATATATCAAATCTTGTTGAACAAATATATAGCCCAAAAGACGCCTCTGTTGTCACGGTTGATATCGGTGCATCTGTAACAAATATAGCGATACTCAATGGAGAGAGTATCGAGTTTACACGTGAGATTCTTATGGGCGGCAAATACCTTACAAGTATGATCCAGAAATCTGCCAGATTAAGTTACCATGATGCAGAAGTGAAAAAATTGTCTGCCGATAGCAGCATTTCTTACCTCTTCGAGGATTTTAATTTTAACATTGCCTCTGAGATTAATAAAACCGTTAGGTTTTATCTCGCCACTAAACCTAAGGAAAATATTGGGAAGATCTATGTAACGGGAGGTTCCTCTCTACTGCCAGGGTTGAAGGAAAAGATCGTTGAAGATACGGGAATACAGGTAGAGGTTATTGATCCATTTTTGCTGGTGCAGCCGGACAATACCCAAATGGTTGCATATGAAGGGATGAAGGAGTTCATGGTTGTCCCGTTAGCTCTATCAATGAGAATTACGGACATAATGATATGATAAAAATAAACCTTTTACCCTTTAAACGAAGAAAAGCAAGCACCATAATAAAAGATATCAGAGACTTTGTTATTTTACTTGTTTTAGGTGTTATTGGATTTGGAATTTACGAGTATAGCCTGCTGAATGAGATTACTGATTATAAGTCAAAAATACAAGCCGCTAAACAGGAAATGATTAGCCTGCAGCCAATCTACCAGGAGTATTTTACTATTCAGAACGCAAAAAAAGAGATTGAGAAGAGGATCCAAACATTAAATCAGCTTAGAACGGGCAGGGCCCTTGCAGCGAGGTCGCTGTACGACCTCACCTCTATTATTAAAGAAGGTGTATGGGTAAAAACATTTAAGAAAACAGAAAACAAATTTGAATTAGAAGGGCGCTCATTTGTAAATGAGTCAATATCAGATTTTATTGAGTCGCTCTCTAAGATGCCTTATATCAGCAATATCGAGCTGAAAAATGTTCAGGATGTCAACGAAGAAAATTTGACAATAAAGAAATTTATAATAACAGGGAACATGTCGATATGAAAGCGGGTATTATACTAACAGGATTAGTGAAAAAAATAGAAAAAATACCCCAAATCTACAAAGCTATATGCGCGATAGTTTTAGTTTTAATTGCAGTGGGAGCACTTTTCTATTTTATCGCAAAGCCTCAATGGGAAACAAGGGATAAACTTGTTCAAGAAAATAATGAGGTACAAAAGCAATTACATACTTTAAGGGAAATTAAGAAAAATATAGAAAAGCATCGCAAAGAATATGTACAAATGAAGGAGCTTTTGCAGGATATATTAAAACAACTGCCGGAAACGAAAGATATACCAAACTTATTGAGAAATGTCACAAATATAAGCGAGGAAACAAGATTAAAGATAAAATATTTTGAGCCGAAAGAGTTGAAGAGCAAAGATTTTTATTCAGAGTTCCCTTTTGAAATAAAATTCAGTGGGCCTTTTCATGCCGTTGCTTATTTTTTTGATGGTATACGAAAAATGGAGCGGATTATAAATGTTACACACTTTACCTTGGAAGCGAAAGGTACACCCAGAAATATTACCCTGGAAGGAACATGTACGGCAAATGCCTACGTATACAAAGAGCAACAAAAAACAGGGAAAAAAGATGATAATAAAACGGACAAGGGTGCCCAGATTGGTAAAAAATAGCTATATCATTGTAGTTATTCTCGTAACCTTTGCATTGACAGCGTTCGCTGTAGAGCCAGGGTCAAAAACACTTGGAGCTGCGGCTAAAAAAGAAGAAAAAAAGATCGATTTAGGAGATTTCTTATATACATCAGAAGGAAGAAGAGATCCTTTTGAACCGGTATTGCTCATAAAAGCTAAAAGTGGAAGAGCGACTAAGATTACGAAAGATAAAAAAGATACTGTAGATGCTATAAGTTATGAACTCGAAGCGTTAAGACTTGTTGGTGTTCTGAAGAGTGACAAAGGTATGATGGCCATGATGGAAGACACACAAGGGAAAGGTATTTTCTTCAGAAAAGGGGATTATCTTAATAAGCATATGTGGGTTGTGGATATATCAAACAGCAATGTTGTGCTGGGTTACAAATTAAAAGGGGAAATAAAAAAAGTTATTGTGGATATCCCCGTTAAAAAATAAAAAAGGGTGAAATATGAGTAGAAAAATAATAGTACTTTTTTTCCTTTTTCTTTTGATAATGCCCTTATTTTGCTTTAGCCAGTCAGCGAACAAGATTACCCCAAAAGTATCTTTTGACTTCATAGATGCGGATGTGAGAAATGTTATAAGAATACTTTCCGAGGTATCAGGCAAGAACGTAATCATATCTGAAGCTGTTAAAGGCAAAGTGACAATGAAACTGGATAATATATACTGGGATGCGGCGTTAGACTTGGTGATATCCACAAGCGGTCTCAAAAAAATTGAGGCGGACAATGTTATCAGGGTTCTTTCGCAAAAGGAGTTTGATGATGAAATCAAAAATAAGACAACGGAGAGAGATAGTTTCAGGAGAGAAAAGCTTGAAAAGCAAAAAATAGGTGAGGAATTTTTAACAGAGACGATTTATCTGAGTTATACGAGCCCATCCGATATGGAAAAGGTGCTGAAGGGTGCAGATAGTGCCGGTGCAGCGGGATCGCAGAGAAAAGGTTTTTTGTCAGAATTTGGTACAATAACACAGGTTACCTGGAATAATGCTCTCATAATAAGAGACACAAAAGAAAATATTGCTAATATTGTTAAAATTGTGAGAGAACATGATACTAAACCAACACAGATACAAATTGATTGTAAAATTGTACAGGCCACGTCAAATTTTTCAAAGGAACTTGGAATACAATGGGGTACAACGTATAGCCAAACATCAAGTGCGTTAGGGAATAAGGAAGTACAAATAACAGGTGGAAAAAGATGGACGTCTGCAACAGCAGGGGGAGCGGGGCAGTATGATTCGACATCAGGTGCCATTGGCTTTAGGCCTGGCGGACAGATTGTTCCGTATGCCGTTAATCTGCCCGCAGCAGTTGGTGCTGGATCGGGTGGAGTTTTAGGGGTCTTTATTGGTAGTGCAACTGATTCGACTCTTCTTGATATGCAATTATCAGCTTTAGAAGCAGAAGGAAAAGGACGCATCTTATCTAACCCGAAGCTTGTAACATCTGATAACAAAAAGGCTATAATTCAACAGGGGAAATCGATTCCATATAAGACAGTTTCCAATACAGGGACACAGACGCAATTTGCGGAGGCGGTACTTGGTCTTGAGGTTACGCCGACAGTGACAAAAGATGGATTTATAAAACTTGAAATATTGGCAAAAAAAGATCAGGCTGATTTTATAAATCAATCAGAAGGTGTACCAACCATTGATAAGAAACAGGTAACTACAGTTCTCTATGTGAAAGATGGGGAAACGGCAGTGATTGGCGGTATCTATGAAAGAACGGAAAACGATGGTGAATCAGGCTTGCCAGGACTTAGGCACATTCCGCTTTTAGGATGGTTATTCAAGAAATCGACCAAATTAGATAACAAAACAGAACTCCTGATATTCATCACGCCGCGTATTCTTAAAGACATTTATAAAAATGAGGGATAAATGAAAGCGATAATCGTTTTATTCATTAGTATGTCGGTTTTATTATCAACTGAATGTTTTGGGAATGAACTTATTCAGGGGCATATCAAAGGAAATCTTGATAGTAAAGTGAGGATTCTCTTGGGAGATAAAGCTATCGTAGATATAGGGAAAAAGGAAGGTATCATAAAAGGTGACATTCTCAATGTATATCGTAATATAGATACAAAACTTCTTGATCCCATCGGAAGATGTGCAATAGTTGCAATCTACGACACGACTGCTATATGCGAAGTTGTCAAAATGAAAGTTGAAATTGAAAACGATACTGTCACTATAGATAAATTAGTATATAATGACCCTCATTTGTTTGCTGCAATTTTTCAAATGCTTACAAAAGTAGTTGAGCCATACGCACCACAAAAAGATATTACCGTATACATACATAGCATATACGATGAAAATAATAATATTACAAAATTTTCAGAGACATTACAGAAGGAGATCAAGAAGGTCTTTTATCAGAAGAAAAGAATAAAGCCTGCAGGGAAAGATGTGGCAAGAGCTTTATTTGCATACCTTCCCAGCGAGTATGCCGAATCAAATAAAGTGATTGAAGATTATATAAGAAAAGATAATATTGATGTAATCATTACAGGAAGTTATAGAGTTAAGAATGATAAAGTTGAAATATCTCTCTATAAAGTAGACAAGAACTGGGAAGATATAATAGTCGATACGACTGTTAATTCAGCCCCTTATGGCGACCTTCTATCGACTGTGACTCTGTCTTATAAATCTATGGAAAAAGAACAAAATATACTTTGCAGCATTCTTTTTAAGCCTGTCCATTATAAGGCTACTGACAGAGATGAGCGTAATGATATTATCGTGTCTGAAGCTAAGAAAGACCCCTTCTTAGAATATAGCCTTAAAAGGATTGATTTTAATATTATAAGCCCGGTAGGGTTTAAATTAAAAATAGATAACATCGATATTGGCTTTGAAAAATCAAATGAGTATGAATTGTCCCTTCCCACAGGTAAACATGAGATAACCGCTTCTTTTAAGAAAGGCTACTATTTTAATGACTCACTCCTCTTCACCAATGATAATGAGATTAAGAAGAGTATTGTATTATTGCTTGATAAGCCGGAAAATTTAGTGATAGAAGCTGAGGTAAATCCAGTACCTGGAAGGGAGAATATTGATTTTAAAGTTTATAAAAAGGTTGTAAGGACAAAACAGGTGATAAAACCGGTATTACAGAAGGAAACGGTAAAACAGGTAGAGACTTTTAAGGATTAGTGATATAAGAATGTCCCTGCATGGAAAGATTATCAAAATATGTTGCCCGTGTCAGCTCTTTTTCCAGACGTAAGTCAGAAGACCTGATCAGGGCTGGCAAAGTCAAGGTCAACAAGGTCGTTGTATTAGAACCCTTTAGACAAGTAGAATCTATCGATATCGTTTTAGTAGATAACCAGATAATGGAATACGAGCCTATTAAGCTATACATAGCGCTCTACAAACCGGATGGTTATATGTCCGATCTACTGGATACACGGGGGAGAAAGATGGCCCGTGATATCATAAAGATAGACGTGAAGCTTTTTCCGGTTGGTAGATTGGATTATCATTCTGAAGGACTCATGATCTTTACAAATGATGGGGAATTTGCTAATCAGATAATGCATCCACGGTACGAGATAGAAAAGGAGTATCTCGTAAAATTTAAAGGGTTACTGAGTAGAGAAGAGATTAATAGGATAAAGCAAGGGATTATGATAGAGGATGCAAAAAAGGAGTATGGAAAATACGAAAGCGAATATGGTGAAAAGAAGCAATCTGTAACCCCCTCGCATAAAAGGGAAAAAGGAACAGTTACAAAGGAACTGTATAAAATAGATGAGATTCGATTCGCTCATGCTGCAACTAAAAATGCATGGTATAGCGTTATTATCAATGAAGGTAAAAATAGGATGATCCGTAAGATTGGTGAGGCAATAGATCATCCGGTGTTAAAGCTAAAGAGAGTAAGGATTGGTAGGTTGCAGTTGGGTGATTTGCAGCCCGGTGAATATAGATATTTTGAAAAAAAAGAAATGCTTGGTTCTCACTCACAGCATAAATAAAACGAAGAATGCTTAAAAAACGGAGAGGGTGGGATTCGAACCCACGGTACGCTTACGCGTACAGCCGATTTCGAGTCGGCCCCGTTATGGCCACTTCGGTACCTCTCCTCTGTTGAAAAAATATTTTCAGAATATCTTCACTTTGCTTGCCTAAAACACCGCCAGAAACTTCAATCTTATGATTAAAAGGCAGTTTATTTACATCAATGACCGAACCAAAGGCCCCTCGTTTTGAATCAAAGCAGCCGAAAACAAGCCTTTTTATTCTTGATTCTATAATAGCTCCGGCGCACATAATGCATGGTTCTTTGCTTACAAAGAGCGTGCAATTATTGAGCCTGAAGTTCCCCGATATCTTTGATGCTTCCTCGATGGCAAGCACTTCCGCGTGTGCAGTGGGGTTGTTGATTGTCCGTGTAAGATTGTGTACTCTTGCCAGGATCTTGTTATCCTGAGAGACAATAACGGCTCCCACAGGGACTTCCTCCGCATCGTAGGCAAACATTGCTTCTTCCAGACACATATTCATAAGGTCCTCGTCATGCATGACCACAAGTATACTGATAAGGAGCTGCGAAATCAACGGAATGATGAATTTATCAATAAAATGTGTCTATTCGCTTAATGTCCTTTCTATGCAATATGTTACTCCGCCAAATAGAAACCGTCCGCTGTTTCAAAGCCCTGGATTCTCGCCTGCGCGGGAATGACGACTTAATTTGTGTGTTAAATTACCGATGTAATAGTTTACAAAGGAGATATAACCCTGTTATTATTACTGCAAGAGTTTAAATTTGTGGATTTAAAGAGAGAGCAGAAGAGCATATGATTATACTGGGTATTGACCCTGGACTTGCAAGTACGGGTTTTGGCGCTATTCTTTGTGACGGCAAGGCCCCATCGATCATAAAATGTGGCTACATTAAGACATTCACCGATAACACTGTGGCGAGCAGATTGTTCCAGATTCATAATGATATGGAACAACTTATCAATACGATAAAACCGGGCCTTGTTGCCATTGAGAATGTATTTTCCCTGGTGCGGTATCCAAAGGCCGGCATATTGCTCGGAGGTGTCCTGGGAGCGCTTTATGTCACCATACAAAGGCATGGCATAGGGATGACTGAAATAAGCACGAAGGAAGTAAAAAATGCCCTTGTGGGGTTTGGCAGCGCTAATAAGGACCAGGTCAAGACCGCTGTAAAAAAATTGCTTGGTGTAGATGATATAAAGTCATTTCACGCAGCCGACGCGCTTGCTGTGGCGCTCACCGCTTATTACAGAAATAAAATAGGGAGTAAAAAGGCATGATATCCTATCTTGAGGGAAAACTCAAAAATATTTACGAAGAACGGCTCATGCTCCTGGTGGACGGTATTGGTTATGATGTACTAATACCTACCTATGTAATGAATGAGATTAAAAGGACAAAAAAACTTGAAGAACCCCTTGTTCTCTATATTTCTTTTCACCAGACAGAAAGGCAGCCTAAACCGAATCTTGTTGGTTTTAACAACGAACTCGATAAAGAGTTTTTTGAACTCTTTATTTCTGTTGAGGATATTGGCCCCATGGCGGCTGTTAAAGCGCTCACAAAACCCGTTCGGGAGATAGCGCGTTTTATTGAAGAAAAGGATATAAAAGCGCTCAGACAATTAAAGGGTATCGGTGAACGGAAAGCAGAGAAAATTGTCGCCACTCTGAAAGGAAAGGTTGCCAAATATGCTTTGATACCGGAAGTGATATTACCGGGCGAAGTTATGGAGGATTTCAGAAAAGAGGTCGAGCATGTTATGTTTACACAATTGGGTCATAAAGTGCTTGAAGCCCGGAAAATGATCGAAGAAGCAATGAAGAGAAATACAAAAATAAGTTCTTCGGAAGAATTGTTTGAAGAAGTCTATAGAGGGCAGAAGAAATGATCGAAGAAGAAACGGGTGCATCCTCTGAGTTGCAAGAAAAAGAAAGCCTTGCTGATCAAGATATCGCTGTATCACTACGACCCGGTGAAATTACTGAGTATATAGGTCAGGACAGGGTTGTGGAGACCATGAATATTGCAATTGAAGCAGCGCTCCAACGTCAGGAACCCCTGGAGCATATCCTCTTCAACGGCCCCCCCGGTCTTGGGAAAACGACCCTGGCTCATATTGTTGCTCATGAAATGGGAACACGCATTATTACCTCATCGGGGCCGGCCCTGGAAAAGGGCGGCGATTTAATGGGGCTCCTCACACATCTTGAAAAAGGTGACATCTTTTTCATTGATGAAATCCATCGTATTCCCAAAATAGTCGAGGAATTTCTTTACCCAGCCATGGAGGATTTTGCCGTAGATTTTATTTTTGATAAAGGCATGCATGCGCGGACGCATAGATACCGCTTGGAACAATTTACCCTTATTGGCGCTACAACGAGATCAGGGCTCCTTTCCTCCCCCCTCAGAGAACGTTTCGGTATCGTGAGAGACCTTGATTTTTATAACGAAACTGATCTTGTTCGTATCATCAAACGCTCAGCATCGATTTTGGGAATAACAATAGACGAGAAGGGGGCCCATGAAACGGCAACAAGGGCGCGGGGCACACCAAGGGTGGCCAATAGACTGCTGAAACGTGTTCGTGATTATGCTCAGGTAAAGGCAAAAGGGCATATTACGAAAGAAGTTGCCATTGATGCCCTTACCCTTGAGGGTATTGATGAATACGGTCTCGGTGAAACCGATAGAAAGCTGCTCCAGACGATCATCCTGAACTATAAAGGCGGCCCCGTCGGCATTGAAGCCCTTGCGGCAACACTACAGCTCGAATCCGACGTACTTATCGAGGTTGTGGAGCCCTATCTCCTGAAAATAGGTTTTATTATCAGGACATCGCAGGGAAGAAGGGCCTCTGAAAAGGCCTTCAGGCATCTCAAAATACCCTTTAAGGAAAAGCCTGATACCCAGGGACTCTTCGAAGATATGAGAGAGAAGTAGGTGAGATTTGTTTATTCTTCTTGATTTTGAAACCTCAGGTATATTAGAAGATAGAGTAATTTAATAAACGAAAGCGGAGAGAAGAGAATAATGGCAAATATTGGTGTGGTTGGGATCCAGTGGGGAGATGAAGGAAAAGGGAAGATCATCGATTTTTTGAGTGCCTATGCCGATGTGATTGTGCGGTTTCAGGGGGGGGCGAATGCGGGCCATACGATTGTAATCGGTGATAAAAAGACTATTCTCCACCTCATACCCTCAGGCATACTTCATGAAGGTAAGTACTGTGTTATCGGAAATGGGGTAGTTCTGGACCCGGAAGTGCTTGAGAAGGAAATAACAGAACTGAAAAAACTGGGCTATATGAAAGATGACAAAAAATTTCTTATAAGCGGACTAGCGCATCTTATCATGCCTTATCATAAAAAGCTCGATCAGCTCAAAGAATCAAGGGTCACTAAAAAGATAGGCACAACGGGACGGGGGATCGGACCGGCTTATGAAGACAGAACGAGCAGGGCAGGGATACGCGTTGTGGACCTGCTCAACAAGAAAGTGTTTCGCGAGAAAGTAAGAGAAAACCTTGAGGTTAAAAATTTTCTCATCCGCCGGTACTATAAAGATGAAGGTTTTAAATTGATGGATATTCTCAAAAAATATGATGGCTACAGGAAACTGCTGAAAAAATATAGCATGGACGTTGTCAGTTTTTTGGAAACATGTATGGCAAAGAAAAAGGCAATCCTTTTTGAAGGGGCCCAGGGGACATTTCTCGATGTCGATCATGGGACATATCCCTATGTGACGTCGTCTAATACGATGGCGGGAAACATTTTTGCAGGTTCAGGGGTCCCCCCTACGTGTGTTGACTATATTCTCGGTATCTGCAAGGCCTATACGACAAGAGTTGGAGAAGGTCCTTTTCCTACGGAACTTTCAGGGCCGGAAGGCGATCTTATGAGAAAAATAGGCGATGAATACGGCTCAACTACAGGTAGACCGAGAAGGTGCGGATGGTTCGATGCAGTTCTTGCGAAGCGGTCGGTCTATTTAAACGGTATCAAGGGTTTATCTATTATGAAGCTTGATGTCCTTGACGGGTTTGAAAAGATTAAACTATGCACAAGTTACAAAATTGGAAAAAAATATTACACAGAACCGCCCATGGATGTGACGGGTTATTATAAATGTGAACCGCAATACGAAGAAATGGACGGGTGGAAGACCTCATTGCGGGATATAAAAACCTACGAGGACCTTCCCTTAAATACAAAAAAATATTTGAAAAGGATCGAAGAGCTTCTGAACGTGAAAGTCGATATTATTTCTACAGGTCCCGACAGGAATAGTACGATTATCTTGCACAATCCTTTCCGCTAAGCTTTATACTGTATCGTTATAAAGCCGGTTTTATAACACCTGTCATAATTCCGACGCATATTAATGGAACTGTTATTGTACGGCTCTATGTGTTTAGTGCAAGCCAGCCCTTGGCAGTAAAGGGGTCTATTCGTATTTATTATCAGTGGCATAGATGTTGCAAAATACTTCTGCAATATGCAGCTTAAACATTATACAATCCGGGCGAGGTGGAGATGGCTTCATATTTAGATCTCCTTCAGCGCGTACCCATACTTCAACAATCCCTTATTAACCAAAAAAATAAAAGCCTTGTTGTCAATACTGCAAATATTCCCTTTGAACATCTATTGACCGGTTCTCTGAAACAGATAGAAGCAAAGAGCCTGCCAGCTAAGAATATACTCGAGGTAGATCTTTCGGTGCCCGTCAATGAAGAGGAAAAGTTCAAAAAGAGTCTTCAGTTTGTCCTTGAAAAAGAAGGTACGAAATTAGTCCGTGAAGATGGTGGAAGAGAGTCATCCAGGTTCGGGATCCTCCAGTCGACAGCGCGAGACCTTGGGTATAAGGGTAATATAAACGATATTACGAAAGGTGAGGTTGAAATGATTTATAGAAAGTTCTGGGAAAAATCAGGCGCCGCCTCCCTGCCATTTCCCCTCTCTGTTGTACACTTTGACACTTATATCAACAATCCTGCATCAGCCAAAAGAATCCTTGAGAAATCAAAGGGTGATGTTGATGCATATCTGAAACTGAGAGAGCAGAGATATGTAAAGCTTGCAACGGCGAAGCCTGAAGTATATGGAAAGTATTTGCGGGGATGGAAAAACAGAATACAGAACTTACGCGGTATGGTTGCCGCGTATACAAAGATACATAACTATGCAGGCAACACTTCTTATCCGATCAAGAATAGTTGATATTGATGAGTATTTATCCTTGGTGGGTTTGTTAACACAGTAGCAGTTATCTTCACGGTCGTCAGATAGTTCACGTGTTAGATCGCTTTCAATCAAGCAGGGCCACCTTCGGATATCCGAACAAGCATCATGGCATAAATGTATTGACTTCAGGCCCTATTCCAGGTTTTAATAAATAGCTTAACCTTGTAGTTTATTCTTTCATGACAATATGGAGGGAGGGAAAATGAATGCCAGTAGTTATCGTAAGAGATGGAGAGTCCTTCGAAAGCGCTCTTAAAAGGTTTAAGAAACAGTGCGAGAAAACGGGAATTCTCTCTGAAATAAAGAAGAGAGAGCACTTTGAGAAACCAAGCGTTAAGAGGAAGAAGAAAATACTTGCTGCGAAAAAGAGGGCTTTGAAGAAACTCAAAAGAACAATGGATAAGGGTCTTTATTAAGATAAATAAATGGACTATAAATCCAAAATCGAAGAGGGTTTAAAAGAGGCTTTAAAAAAAAGAGACGCCACAAGAGTATCCGTAATACGGATGCTCTTGGCGGCGATTAAAAACAAAGAAGTAGAAAAGATCAGAGTATTAACGAATGAAGAATTTTTCTCTCTCGTCAAAACGTCTATAAACCAACATCTTGATTCCATAGAAAGCTTTAAGAAAGGTCAGCGCCCTGAGCTTGTTGAAAAAGAAGAAAAAGAGCTGCTTATCCTCAAGGAGTTTTTGCCAACACAATTGACAGAAGAAGAAATGATAAGGGAAATGGAAGAAACCATTAAGACCGTTGATGCAAAAAGCCAGAAAGACATGGGGAAGGTAATAAAATCCCTTATGGAAAAATTTCCCGGGAGGGTTGACGGAAAAATGTTAAGCGGAATGGTGCTCAAGAGACTATCTTCTCAATAGGTAGTCAAAGCCCGGCATGGTTGATAAGACATTATCATACCTTGATTATCTAAAACTCTTAGATATCTATTTTCAATTTTCTTCGACCCCATTTATAAGTAATTCGATACACACTATAAAACCACTCCACAGCAAAATAGCAATTAAAGAAAGACAGGACTGCATTGAGGCTGTTCTGGAAGTGATCAAATGGGACGGCAAGATACCTCTTTCGGATATCCCCGACGTAAGGGATATTTTAAAGAGAATTTTTATAGAAAATGCCCTTCTTGAAACCCAGGATTTTTTACTTATTGCGACGTTTCTCCGTGCCTGTGATGGTATTATTATTTTCCTGAAAAAGGCTTATAACAAGCAGCCCTTCATAAATAAAACGCTGGAAAGTATGAAACAACTGCCCGCACTCTATAAAAAGATTGTGCGGTCAATTAATCCTGAGGGATATATAGAGGATAGTGCTTCCAATGAATTGTCGAGGATCAGGACGGAGCTCTTTGCGTTCCGGGAAAGAATGAAAAGGCACCTTGAAAAAATTATGGAAAGAGAGGCGGTAAGGCCTATTCTCCAGGATGCTTATATCTCTCTTCGGAACAACCGATATGTGATACCACTGAAGCCTAATTTTAATGAGGCTTTGCAGGGCATTGTACATGATTATTCCCATACGCTCAAAACTTCTTTTGTGGAGCCCGTAGAATGTGTGGAACCCAATAATTCAATAAATGTTCTTGTCAACGAGGAAAAAGAAGAAGAAAAGAAAATATTGAAAGAACTTACCGATTTTGTGAGAGGTTTCAGGGAGACCCTTGAGACAAATCTGAAAGCTGTCAGGGAACTCGATTTTTATCATGCCATTGCGCTCTTCAGCCTCGAATTCCATTGTGTAAGACCTGCTATCGGTGACGATGCTTCTCTGGAGATTAAAGGGGCTATCAACCCCTTTATCGCGCTCTCTAAAAAGAATGAGACCGTACCCATCGACATTGTCATGGATAAGGATAAACAGGTAATGATTATAAGCGGCCCCAATGCGGGGGGGAAGACAGCAGCATTGAAAACAATGGGACTTTTGTCTGTTATGGCAAAGGCCGGGCTCTTTATACCTGCACGGGAAAAACCGGTGATCCCTTTTTTCTCAAATATCTTTGCCCTCATTGGTGATGAACAGGACATTTCAATGGATTTGAGCAGTTTTACGGCCCACATGTATGGCATCAAAGATCTCTACAATCATGCAGGCGGTGATGAACTTATCCTTATTGATGAGATAGGCGGCAGCACCGAGCCGCAAGAGGCTTCTGCGCTGGCCATGGGGGTCATTGATGCTTTGATTGAGAAAGGATGCAAGGTCATTGTCACAACGCACCTCAACCTGATTAAGGCCTACGGTTATACGAGACCCTTTGCCATCAACGTTGCCACGTCTTTTGACACCGATACGATGCGGCCCCTCTACAAGCTGGTTTACGGAACAGCCGGTTACAGCAATGCCATCAATGTTGCCAAAAATATTGATGTTCCTCCGGTTATCATAGAAAAAAGCTATGCCTATCTTGGTAAACAGGAATTTATGCTGAATGATCTTATCACCAGCCTTGAGGAAGAAAAAAAGATGGCTGAGGAAGAAAAAAGGGCGTTGTTGAAACTGAAAGAAGAGACCAGGAAGAGACTTGCGCTCATAAAGGATAAAAGAGATGAGTATGTGGCAAAAGTAGAGAAGCAATGCGCCGACAGATTGCTGGAACTGGAACTGGAGATTGAAAGTATTACGAAAGAAGTTGCAAAAAGGGAAAGAACAGCTATAACAAAGAGTAAGAGACGATTAATTGATTTGCGGGAACGCTATGGAGGCGCAGGCGTCGGGAAGCAGGAGGACATCCGTATTAATGATTATGTATTAGTTAAATCGCTGGGGAGCAAGGGCCATGTTGTGGATATCGATAAAGCAGACGATACCTATGAGGTAATCGTCGGTAATGCACGGATGAAACTGAAACGATTTTTTATAGAAAAGACAACAGCAGAAAAAGGGCCTGCCCGTACCGAGCACGACCAAATCAATGTCGCGAAAACAGAAGGACCGGAATTAAATGTAATGGGCCTGAGAGCTGAAGAAGCATTAAAGGAACTCGATAGATTTCTCGACAGGTCTATTGTTGATGGTGTGCCGAAAGTAAGGATTCTCCACGGTATAGGAACGGGAAGGCTCATGCAGGCAATCCGGGAACACCTTACAGGAGCAAAGTATGTTAAGGCAGTGCACATGGATGAGAAAAATAGCGGTATTACCGTTGTGGAGTTTGCATGAAAACCACTCTTGACGAACTTCTCCAGAGGGTCAACGTACTTGATGTTATTTCGCAGTATGTGAAGCTCAGGAAAGCAGGCAAAGACTATGCCGGTTTATGTCCCTTTCATAAAGAAAAGACCCCTTCCTTTACGGTGAGCGTTGAAAAACAGATGTTTTATTGCTTTAGCTGCCGGGAAGGCGGTAATGCTGTCAGTTTTCTCATGAAATATGAAAACTTAAGCTTTCAGGAAGCCCAGGAAAATCTTGCCCGGCAATATGGCATGGAGATACAGAGAAAAGATAGCGGAAAGCGGACGGGTTCCTTCGACGCACTGTCAAAACTTGCAGAGTATTATCAAAAAGGCTTGAAGAATTCAACAATGGCGACGCAGTATTTGGAGAGAAGGGGTATCACGGATGAAGCGATCAATGAATTTCAACTTGGTTATAGCGACAGGACGTCCGGTAACCTGAAGGGTTTCTTAAAGAATAGCGGCATTCCCAATGATGTTTTTTTAAGCACCGGCATAGTGAGAATGAAAGACGGCGAACTCTATGAGATGTTCCGGGGAAGAATTATCATCCCTATCATCGACGTGAACAAGCGGATTATCGGGTTCGGTGGGCGAACGATTGACAAGGACGGTTTCCCCAAATATGTAAACTCTCCTGAATCAGCAGTGTTTTCAAAGCGCTCGTCGCTCTTCGGAATCGACAAGACGCGTAAGTATATCACTGAAAAAGATGAAGTCTTCATCGTTGAAGGATATTTTGATTTTATCGCCCTCTACATGAATGGTTTCAGAAATATTGTCGCCACCCTTGGCACTGCCATAACCGAAGGCCAAATATCGAAATTAAGGAACTATACGGAGAATATCACCCTTATGCTCGATGGCGATGAAGCGGGCATTAAAAGCGCCTTGAGGCTTATTGAACTTTTCGGGGAAATGGGCGTCAATGGCAGGATGGTGGTCCTGCCTGAAGGACATGATCCTGACAGCTATGTTAGAGAAGAAGGGACAAGGGCAGTTGATGACGCTATTGCGAAAAAGAAGTCCATCCTCGATTATTATTTTGATTATTTTAGCGCCAAATATGGAGTGAAAACACCGGAAGGCAAGCGGGCCTTTATTGATGATGTTTTGCCCTATGTTCAGAGAATACGAAACGGTATAAGAAAGGGCCTCTACATTAAAAGACTTTCCGAACTGACAGGGCTGGAAGAAGGGCGGTTTACGGACTCCATGAATGGGGCTTCAAACACGGAAACTGCCGGAGGGTCTTGTGGGGTGGAGGAACCGAAGAATATTATAGAGAAAAAAGTGATAAGCGTCTGTATGACCAATCCGTATTTATTGGAACCCTTTAAGGGAAAGGAGGTGATGGGTTACATAAGGAATGATCATGTCAGGGAAATACTCTCCAGGATGTTGACCTATGTTGAAGAAAAAAAACAGTTTGAGATCCACAGTTTTGTCCAGATGCTCGACAATGAAGCATTAAGGGATTTTGCACTTGAGGCAGCTTTTAGTTCTGTTGAATTTGCTGATGATGAGCCGGAAAAGGTGCTTTTTGACTATTTTATACATGTCGAGAAGCAATTCTTCAAGGATGAGTCAAAAAAGATCACCGAAAGGCTTTCTGAGGCGGAGAAACGGGGAGATGAAAGTGAGGTTATGGAACTCATGGAACAGAAAAGGCAGGTTTTAGCTTATATGAAAAAATAACTTTTATAGTGAGGTGGCCATGCCTGAAAAAGCAGGGAGACTGTATCCTTATAATGAAAGTCTGGAAAGCGAAGAACTGTATGCGTTTATTTCAAAAGGAGACAAAGAGGAGAATATACTCGACGGGATTGAAGCTTTCGATATTGAAGTTGAGGGCAGCGTTGGTGTGATTGAAAATGAGGATGTCGATGAAGCCCTGGGCAGTTCGCTCGAAGAAGTTTACGATGATGAGCTGATTAATCCCACAAGACACTATATTAAAGAAATGGGAGGCATGTCGCTTTTAACACGTAACGGAGAAAAAGATATTGCACGACAAATGCGGGAAGCAAAAGAAGAAATAAAACGGGTCATCCTCTCTTTTCCGGTGACGGTGAAAGAACTGCTGCAAGCCCTTATGGCCCTGAAAAATTCCAGGGCTGCCATACAAGACATTACACTTGAAGTTGATGAGGAAGAAGAAGGCCAGAAATTGGAATTTCAGAGAGAACGTGTCATCGCCCTTCTCGATCGCCTGAAAGATGCCCATACCCGGTCGAAACAGAGCAGCAATGGAAAAAAAGATACATTTCGAAAGGAAGTACAAAAAATCATTGCTGAAATCAACCTTAGTGGAAAGATTACCAAAAAGATTGTCCTCCGTATGAAACGATATGTCGAAAGAGTAGAAAAAATAGAATATGAGATTGAAAGATATAAGAATATGAAGTCGAAAGAAAAGGCTAAAAATATTGCAATACTACATGCCAGGAAAAAAAAGATAGAAGATGAAACAGGCATTTCCGTGTCTCTGCTCAAAACGTATCTGAAACGCATAGAAAGGGCTGAAGAGAGTTTTGCCTCTGCTAAGAATGAGATCGTGAAGGCAAACCTGAGGCTTGTGGTGAGTATAGCCAAACGATATATGAACAGAGGGCTCTCCCTTCTTGATTTGATTCAGGAAGGCAACATCGGTCTCATGAAAGCTGTTGACAGGTTCGAATATAAGCGGGGCTACAAGTTCAGTACCTATGCGACGTGGTGGATACGGCAGTCCATTACGCGGTCCATAGCCGATCAGTCGCGGACAATACGGATCCCGGTACATATGGTTGAAACGATCAACAAGATCATCCGTGTATCCCGCGGACTCGCGCAGGATCTGGGGAGGGAGCCTTATCCTGATGAAATAGCAGAAAAAATTGGTTTTTCCGTAGATAAGGTAAGAAAGGTACTGCGGATAGCAAAGGAACCCATTTCTCTTGAGACACCTATCAATGATGACGAGGATGCGCATCTCTCCGATTTCATCGAAGATAAAAATGTTCTGACACCGCAAGATTCTGCGATTTATTATGATTTGATAGCAAACCTTGATATGATACTTTCAACCTTAACGCCAAGGGAGGAAAAGGTGGTGAGAATGAGGTTCGGTCTGGGTGAAAAACATGACCATACTCTTGAAGAAGTGGGCCTTGTTTTTGAAGTGACCCGCGAGAGAGTGCGGCAAATAGAGGCTAAAGCACTGAGAAAGCTGAGACATCCGACAAGGTCCAGACACCTGCAGTGTTTCGTGGAGACATAAGCAACGTTTTATTATCCGTTGTCCTGTGTTGAGCTTTTTTATTTAAACGATTCTACAGTTTGCTGATCGTTTTCTGCAAAGGATAATTCGGTTAGTCTTTCTGATTTTTCTTATACAATTTGTATTGGCTATTTTCTGGAAGATTTTCTTGACAAATGGCCACCATTAATAAAAGATTATATGCAAAAAATTTCCTGGTATACTCCATAACGGAGAGGGGGACATGATGTTTCATTGTATGAAAGATGTTGATATACAAAGGGAGGTTCGCAAGTGAATATTCTGGTATTTATTAAACAGGTGGCTGATACGGAGGCGAGGATTATTATCAGCAGTGATAATAAGACATTAGAAATAGAAAACAAATATGTCATCAATTTCTTTGATGAATTCGCAATCGAGGAAGCCATCAGGATTAAAGAGAAAATAAAAGACAGCCGGATCACAATCTGTACTTACGGACCTGCACGGTCCATCGAGGGACTCAGGACAGCCATTGCAATGGGCGCTGACAGGGCTTTCCTCATTGACAGTACCAACTATGAAAGCGATGATCCCTTGATCGTTGCTGAAATACTGGCAGCTTTCGCAAAAAAAGAGGGTTTTGATTGTATTCTCTGTGGAAGACAGGCCATTGATGATGAAAACGCAAATATCGGAGCAATGGCAGCAGAGTTTTTGAATATCCCCCATGTAAACTGTATTACAAGGCTTGATGTTCTTGAAAATGGAAAGGTCAGAGTAGAGAGCGAAATAGAAGGAGGCAAAAAGGTGTTGGATATTACTCTGCCTGTTCTTTTAACTACACAAAAAGGGCTCAATGAACCCCGCGTACCCTTCATTACCGGTGTAATGAAGGCGATGAAGACCGAGATAATCACCATTGACCCGGCCTCCCTGGACGTTCCCAAGGAAACACTTGATAAAAATGCATCGAAAACTATTATTTTCTCCTATGAAGCCCCTCCGCAGAGACTACCCGTGAAGATTGTAGAAGGTGTAACCTCAGGGGAGAAGGCAAAAGCTTTAATAAAAGCGTTGAGGGATGATGTCAAAGTAATATGAGAGGAGGATGGTAATGTCGAAAGATGTTTTTGTTTTTGTTGAATCTAAAGAGGGAGTCATCCGAAAGGTGTCTCTTGAGTTGTTGTCAAAAGGGAAGGAAATCGCCGGGCACCTCGCTTCCCGCTTGCACGCTGTTGTGATTGGTTATCAGATAAATGACATAGCGGAATCTCTGAAAGTCTATTCGGACAGTGTAATCACTGTGGATAATGAGTTGCTCAAGGAGTATAGCTGGGACACTTATACGGCTGTTTTTGCAGAACTTATCAAAAGATATAATCCGTATATGATTCTTGGCCCATCGACTGTCACGGGAAAAGATTTTTTTCCAAGACTTGCTGCACGATTTAGAAGCCCGATGGTTTCTGATGCAATTGGTGTTGATTTTGATGACAATACTGTGAAGATCAAAAAACCTCTCTTCGGAGGGAAGATCCTTTCCTGGGTTGTATGCAGAAGCGATTCCATGATTTTTGTTACTTTCCGGCCAAATTCTTTTTCCATCGAAGCAGGAGATCTTAATGGTGCAATTGTGGAAGAGCATATAGAGGTCACTCGGGACCCACGGCTGAATATTGTGAGCGTCGAAAAAACCATTTCTAAAAAGGTTGACCTCCAGGAGGCTGACTTTATCATCTGTGGTGGAAGAGGCGTGAATGGTCCGGAAAATTTCCAGATCCTTGAAGAGATTGCTGATCTTATGAATGGCAGGGTCGGAGCATCCCGTTCTGTAGTTGATAGTAAGTGGAGAGATTATGACGACCAGATTGGTAAGAGCGGTAAAACGGTGTCACCAAAGATATATATGGGTTGTGGCGTATCGGGGGCCCTCCATCACATTATGGGGATGGATACCTCGAAAGTGATTGTTGCTATTAATAAAGACCCAAATGCGCCAATATTTCAATATGCTGATTACGGTGTTGTGGATGATATGTTTGATCTGTTACCCATTTTAAAAAATGAACTTCAAATGGTGAAGGAAGAAGTCTGATATGGATAAAATTGATGTTGTCATTGTAGGCGCCGGACTTGCAGGTCTTTCCTGTGCATACAAACTGGCCGACAAAGGGCTTCAGGTAATCGTTGTCGAGCGAGGCGATTTTCCCGGTAGCAAAAATGTAACTGGCGGAAGGCTGTATCTCATGCCGATCAAGTCCTTGATCGGCGACATGCTTGACGGAGCACCCTTTGAAAGAAAAGTGGTTCGCGAACAATGGAGCCTCTTCGGGAGAGAAAACTCAATCAATGTTGATTTCACGGCAAATAAATTCAGGGACCACGACCACAGTTATACGATACTTCGAGCCCGTTTTGATCGATGGCTTTCAGAAAGATTGATAGCGAAGGGTGTTTTTGTTATTCCCAAATACCGTGTTGATGATCTGCTCTGGGAAAATGGTTCTGTGGCAGGTATCAAGGCCGGAAATGAAGAGATTTATGCCCATGTTGTTGTTGCCTCCGACGGAGCTCTTTCATTTATGGCAGAGAAAGCGGGTCTCAGGCCGAAAATGATGCCGAAACAATATGCTGTTGGAATGAAGGAAATTATAGAACTACCGGAGGAGAAGATTAACGACAGATTTAATGTCGAGAGTGATGAAGGGTGTGCTCATCTCTATCTCGGTGATGTAACAAAAGGTGTTTTTGGCGGCGGTTTTATTTATACGAACAAAAATACTGTTTCAATCGGTATTGTAGCCGGTATTCAAGCCATGATGGCAAAGGACCCTCCTCTTGATGCGTATACACTGCTTGATAGCTTTAAAGAGCGATATGAAATTAAGAGGCTTCTCAATGGCGGAAATACTGTCGAATATTCAGCCCATGTTATACAGGAAGGCGGATACAACGGCCTGTCAAAACTCTGTGGTGACGGGATCATTGTCACAGGGGATGCAGCAGGGTTTGCCCTTAATGTAGGGGTGACGGTAAGAGGGATGGAATTTGCCATTGCTTCAGGCATTATGGCCGCAGAAACGATTATCGATGCAAAAGAAAAAGATGATTTTTCCGTGAGGACACTTTCTTCCTATGAGAACCGCTTGAAGAAAAGCTTTGTTCTTCAGGATATTGAGTCCTCTAAAGAGATGCCCGATTTTCTTGAGAATGATGACTTCTTTACCTTTTATCCTGAGCGTTTCCCCGGTTTCCTGGAAAGAGCGCTCTGGTTCGGAGAGGGACCCAAGGGGAAGATGGGCAAAACCCTCTGGAACGAAATCAAATCGTCGGGTATGCTCAGTTTTAAGCGATTAAAAGCACTGTACCGTATAAAGAATATATAAGAGGGTTGTCATGAAGATCGAGGAAAAACTTGCCATCGATGCATTTAAGACAGATAAGGAAAGCCATATCAGGATCAATCACGATATATGCAGAACAAAATGCACTCTCAAATACTGCCTCTCCGTTTGTCCGGGTCATCTTTACGAGTATAATGAAGAGATGAAAGAAATAACGGTGGAATATGCCGGATGTCTGGAATGCGGCACCTGCAGGATTGCCTGTCAGAAAGGGGCCATCGAGTGGGTATATCCAAGAGGCGAATACGGGGTGCAATACCGGTACGGTTGATGACCTTTCTATACTTGCAAACGATTTTTTTAGTATATGTAGATTCCGCAATTATTTTCTTGACAAGCTATTTATTCTATATAAATATATACTTTATAATATAAGGTATATTAAAATATTAGGAGTTATTCCTAAATGGCTAAAATTAATACTCAAAAGCTGATCAACAGCGACGAATTGCTCGATAAATGCGAAATCACAATGCCTACACTCAATTATTACATAAAGCTTGGGATTGTACCAAAACCGGTTGTAAAAAGCCCTGAAGATGGCTTAACGGGATATTTCCCCGCAGAAGTTATAGACATAATAGATAAGGTAAAGCAGTTGAAGAATGAGGGTGAGACAATGGGGGAGATTGTGAGAAAAGTAAAGGACTCAACCGTTAAAGAGTATGATGAAAATAGTGAAACAAAACAAGTTCGTTTTGATGAAAGAACAGAAAATGTTGTCAGATATAAGATAGGGGCAGACAGCGTAGGATTGAGCGTTACCCTTGAGGACATTCAAGCACCGGCCTATCTTCTGAATTACCAGTTTGAAATAGAATGGATTAACGAACAGGCAGAGGAAACAATTTTCGGTAAAAAAATCAGGACCATCAGAGAGGTCGAATCCAGGAATGTTTTTCGTTTGTTTCTCAACTGGGAATTTAGCAGCTTCATGAAAAACTGTGAAGAAATTCTCCAGTACCATATGTATTTTTTTAAAGCAAGACAGCAGAAAGAACAGATTCCCGGCCTGTACGCGGATATATCCGGGAAAGAAGTTGAGTATCTGCAAAAGGTATATGATGACGCCAACGATACACCCATGGAGAAGATTCATCAGCAGTTAATAACCCTTGTTGAAAAGGACAGATCCGAAGAGCAGTATGTTGTCTATACGATATTTTACAGAGAGGGCATGTTTTTTCTCTATCTACCTGCCAATAGTGTGCCGGTGGGTATCACGGAGTATCTGTCAAACCGGGGAACTGTGCTCAGAGAACTCTTGAGCCAGCGCCTGCCAACCCTTGTTTCCTTTAGCGTATTTGTTGCAGACCTCCAGGGTTCAGTCCGCATTTGTGCTGAGTTGCCCCCTGAAGAATATTTTGAATTAATAAACTCCATGCGGAAACTTCTCGAAGAGTCTTTTAAAAAGTATCAGGGTATTTTTGGCAAATGTATTGGTGATGGCGCTGTTTACTACTTTTTGAAGAAACAGGACCCTGATTATATTATGAATTCCATCAATTGCGCCATAGAGATCAGGAAAAACATGGAACGTTTTTCCAGCGAATGGAAGACACGTAAGAAATGGTACAATGATCTTCATTTGAATATAGGCATCAATGAAGGCCAGGAGTATTTCAGTACTACAGCGCCTTCCTCGACGAATATTGAGTTTACCGCCCTTGGAGACACTATTAACTATGCGGCGAGATTATCTAATCTGGCACGTCATGGTTCAATTATCACAACAAAGAACCTTATGAATAAAGTTGATGAAAAGAACAAGAAGAAGCTGCGCTTTGGTGTGATGAAGCTGATAAATGAAAAAAATGTATTTGTAGAAAAAGTATTTTCCCAGGTTATTGACCTTGTCAAAGATGATGAAACCAGACGGGAAAGATTTGCTGATATTGCAGCTCTTCCTGTTACGGAAATTTTTGGTTAATACCGGACCTATCTAACGCACATCTTTATTGCCCGGGGAAGTATCCCCTTGTAATATCTCCATTCTCAATACAGAAGAAGCGGATAGATACAAAAGCGTTAGCGGCTTATACCAAGTCGCCTTCATCGACTCACCTTCGTTGCACTCCTCGACGTGCTTTTGCGTACGCCTCGTCGGTTCCTTGTTGCCGCCTCGGTGTGCCTTCGAATGCAACTTGGTATTAAGTCCACAAAACATCACAGTAATAGCCACGGGTATTGAAATAGTTCTTTATGGTGTAAAGGGCTATAGGCCTACACTTCTGATGTCCGATATGGTATATATAGTGCGTTTCCATGAACATTGTAACGGCGAAGGGATTGACAAAGGATTATGACGGCCTCAGGGCCGTTGCCGGTGTTGATTTTGAGATTCTGCGGGGGGAGTGTTTCGGGTTTCTGGGCCCCAACGGGGCAGGCAAGACAACGGTCATGCGGGTCCTCTACTGTTTTATTACACCATCGAGTGGCGAGATGCGGGTCTTTGGCATGGATGTAACGGGCGACCCCAGTGCAATCAAGGCAAGAATAGGGGTTATGCCCCAGGACGACAGCCTCGATCCTGATCTCACGGTATTTGAAAACCTTATCGTCTATGCCCGCTATTTCGATATACCGAGAAAAAAATCTTCTATCATTGCCTCGGAACTGCTTTCTTATGTTGATTTGCAGGAAAAAGCTCATGTCAGTATCCGGAACCTGTCGGGCGGTATGAAGAGGAGTTTGCTCCTTGCCCGTGCGCTCGTGAATACCCCTGAACTGCTTATTCTCGATGAGCCCACAACGGGTCTTGACCCCCATAGCAGGCAGGTGGTCTGGAAAAAATTAACAGACCTCAAATCAAAGGGCACGACCCTTCTTCTCACGACGCACTATATGGAAGAAGCGGAGAAACTCTGTGACAGGGTTGCTATTATGGATGGAGGGAAGATCGTTACCATAGACACACCGCAGCGGCTCATGGAGATTCACGGCGGCAATCTGGAGGAAGTTTTTTTGAAACTTACCGGGAGGCATCTTGCGGGTTAAGAGGGCATTCAGGGTCTGGCAGAGACACTTTAACGTCTACATGAAACTCTACAAATCGAGTATTGCCCTGAACTTTGTTGAGCCTGTCCTGTATCTTGTTGCCATGGGACTGGGTCTTGGGGCCTATATCAGTGAGGTGCAGGGAAAAGCGTATGTTAATTTTATCGCGCCCGGTATTATTGCTTCGTCGTCCATGTTCGCGACGGTTTATGAATGCACATATGGTACATATGTGAGGATGGCCCTCCAGAAGACCTTTGATGCTATACTGGCCACACCGGTCAATATTGACGATCTTGTGCTTGGAGAACTGATGTGGGGCGCCACAAAGAGTGTATTTTACGGCTCTATCATTATTGCCGCTATCACCGCTTTTGGTCTTGTAGAATCTCCCTTTATTCTTCTCGTTATTCCCTGTCTTTTCATAAGTGGTTTTATCTTTGCTGAAATATCGATGATATGTACCGCAGTCGTACCCGGGGTCGATTCCTTTAACTATTTTTATACCCTTCTTATGACTCCTATGTTTCTTTTTTCCGGTATATTTTTCCCCATTGATACATTACCGGCCTGGATTGCCCGTATCGCCTTTTTTACGCCTCTCTATCATCTTACTACCATATGCAGATCATTTGCCTATGGAACTCCGCAAAATGCATTGTGGAGCGTCCTGTGGCTTCTGGTTGCCGTTATGATTCTGGCTCCGCTACCCTTCAAGCTCATGCGCAAACGTATCATCCAATAAGAAGAGACAACCTGCTTGCCGCATGAAACCTTTTCGTTTACAGGAATTGCAGGAAGTGATAACAGCAGTGATGGGTGCAGAAATGTAAAATATTCCTGCCAGTGATGGATACCAGTTTTATTGCAATCCTTAAGACTGGCGGTATTCCTTCAGAAAGTCTGCCATACGCTCAGCGACAGATCTGATTTCCTCTACGATTGGCAGAAAGACAACACGAAAATGATCTGGAGCGGGCCAGTTGAATCCTGTCCCCTGTACCATGAGCACCTTTTTTTCAAGAAGAAAATCGAGGAGAAACTGCTGATCATCGTGAATCCGGTATTTCTTCACATCTATTTTTGGAAAGAGATAGAGCGTGCCCATAGGTTTCACGCAGGTAATCCCCGGTATGGACTTAAAAGTTTCATAAGCTGCGTTCCTCTGTTCGTAAAGTCTGCCGCCGGGAGAGATCAATTGTGTGAGGCTCTGATAGCCTCCAAGCGCTGTCTGTATGGTAAACTGGGCGGTCATATTGCCGCACATCCTCATGTTTGCCAGCGTATCAAGACCTTCCGTTGTGTAATCTCTGGCCATAGCCTTTTTTCCGCTTACAATCATCCATCCGGCGCGCATGCCGGGAATTCGGTGTGATTTGGATAATCCGTTAAAGGTGACAAAAAAGATATCTTTTGAAAGCGAAGCAAGGGGGACGTGTTTGGCGTCGTCGTAAAGAATCTGATCGTAAATCTCATCCGTAAATATGATGAGATCGTGTTTCTCTGCCATTTCTACTATCTTGAGCAGGATGTCCCTGTGGTAAACGGCGCCTGTGGGATTGTTAGGGTTAATGACCACGATGCCTCTGGTTTTCGAGGTAATCTTGGATTCCATGTCCTTGAGGTCAGGATGCCAATCAGACGCTTCGTCACAGACATAGTGAACAGCTTTCCCGCCTGTCAGGTTAATGGCTGCAGTCCACAGGGGATAATCAGGGGAGGGAACGAGCATTTCATCACCATTATTGAGAAGCCCCTGCATGGCCATCATAATCATTTCACTCACGCCATTGCCAACGTAGATGTCGTCTATCTGCACATCTTCGATACCTTTAAGCTGGCACTGCTGCATTATCGCTTTACGTGCCGCAAAGAGCCCTTTTGAATCCCCGTATGCCTGTGCCGAACGGATGTTGAGAATAGCGTCATGAATAATCTCATCCGGTGCGTTGATGCCAAAAATGGGAGGATTACCGCTATTTAGTTTGATAACCGCGTATCCTTCTTCTTCGAGACGTTTTGCCTCTTTCAGGAGGGGCCCGCGAATTTCGTAGCACACGCTGTCTAATTTTCTGGATTTTAAAATCTCACGCATATAGGTCTCTCAGCCCTCATTATTCTGTTATGGAATGTATCTAATTATTATCGGGGAAAGCGAGTCATTTGTCAATAGATCACAAAGGATATTACGAAAGGGTATTCCATTTCCGCTGAAAATTTGTTAAATCTGTATACGATAGAATGAGGGGGAAAATTTCTCATGGAACGAACATTTGAAGGAGCACTGCGTTACCGCTGGGTCATTTTTGTAGTCCTTGCCCTACAGTACCTCTTTGTCTATTTTCATAGAGTCTGCCCTGCCGTAGTGGCCCAGGATCTGGTAGAGACTTTCTCAATCAGCGCCACTTCTCTCGGTATACTTGCTTCAGGTTATTTCTATCCCTATGCGCTGATGCAGATTCCCGTGGGACTCTTGGCCGATTCCTGGGGTTCTCGTAAGACGGTCACTTTTTTTACCCTCCTCGCTGCAGTTGGCGCCCTCATGTTTGGTCTGGCCCCCGGCTTTGAAACCGCCACGATAGCCCGCATCATTGTGGGGCTTGGTCTCTCAGGGGTCTTTGTGCCTGCCATGAAGACCCTCGCCGAATGGTTCAGACCCGGGGAATATGCAAAAATATCCGGGGCACTCATGGCGGTTGGAGGTATCGGCTGGCTCTCGGCATCAACACCCCTTGCATTGGTAACAAGGAGCTTCGGCTGGCGGACGGGCTTTATTGCCATCGGGGTTATTACAGTAGTACTTTCAGTCCTCACGTGGCTTTTTCTGGTTGATACGCCAAAGAAAAAGGGATATCCGGAAATCAATGTGCGTCCCATACCCACAGGCGTACAAAAGAAAATAGGACTTTGGACAGGCATAAGACTGGTCTTTTCCACTCCCCGTTTCTGGCCCCTGGCGATTTGGTTTTTCTGTAACGGTTCTATCCTCTTCAGCTTTAACGGGTTATGGGCAGGTCCTTATCTCAAGGATATTTATGGCCTGTCAAAGCCGGCTATTGGTAATATACTTTCCATGGTGGCCATTGGAATGGTGGTGGGCAGCCCCTTACTGGGATATCTTTCTGACAATATCCTGAAAAGCAGGAAGAAGGTCCTTGTTGCCTGCAGTCTCATCACGGTCATAGAATGGGCTTTCTTTTATTTCTTTTATCAGTCACTGTCTGTGCCCCTCCTCTATGTCTTCTTCTTTGTCATTGGTGTCTGTATCGGTGCATCGGTCATCATTGCCTTTACCGGCACAAAGGAACTCTTTCCCCTTGAAATAGCCGGTACCTCGGTCAGTTGTGTAAACCTCTTCGGGTTTGTAGGGGGAATCATTTATCAGCCCCTGATAGGATATTTTATGGACATGGCCGGCAAGATTGACGGCAGATACCTTCCGCAGGGATACAGCACAGCCTTCCTGCTGCTTTTTGTGACAAGCATCGTATATCTCCTCAGTGCTCTCTGTGTCAAAGATGAGCTT
Organism: Syntrophus sp. (in: bacteria); assembly: GCA_013824645.1. GTDB lineage: Bacteria > Desulfobacterota > Syntrophorhabdia > Syntrophorhabdales > Syntrophorhabdaceae > PNOF01. The sequence goes on from PNOF01000010.1 coordinate 39,810, forward strand.
AAGGAGCAGTAAATCACAGAAGTGCCTTCGGGCCGGGCGGATGTCTGTAATATTGCCGGTACCATGAGGGTAATCTCGAAGGCGCTAAGGAGAAGATGTTCGTGATTGATTTTGAAAAGGGAACAAAATTAATGGATCGTCCGGAGATTATTTACCGCCTCTTTTTCCCCCGCCGGGAATCTACGGAAGGTCTCGATCCACCGTATGTGATGAACCATTTCGTCAAGGTAGAAGAAGATGTGTCTATCGGCTGCCGGTTCTATCCTGCCGGAAAGGAGAGTCCCAATCTTCTCTATTTTCATGGCAATGGAGAGACCTGCCTCGACTACGATGACATAGCCCCCCTGTATATGGAACGGGGGATAAATCTCTTTGTCGCTGATTATCGGGGATACGGTTTTAGTGGCGGCAGTCCAACCTGCAGCAGCATGATCAACGACACTCATCCTGTTTTTCAGAGTTTTAAAGCCTTTCTGCTGGATCTGGGTTACAAGGGGGATCAATTTGTCATGGGACGTTCCCTGGGAAGCGCTCCTGCCATTGAGATTGCTTATCATTACCAGCAGGACCTGAAAGGATTGATTGTGGAAAGCGGTTTTGCCAGTGCCCGGAATCAATTTGCAAGGGTAGGGGTTACCCACCTGTTTGAGGATGTTCAGGATCCCGTCGGATTTGGGAATGATCTGAAGATAAAAGAAGTGACCATCCCTACGTTGATCATCCATGGGCAAGCTGATGAAATCATCCCTGCCGGAGAGGGGAGGGCGCTTTATGCCCTTTCCGGGGCCACGAAGAAAAGCTCCCTTTTTATACCCCATGCGGGCCATAACGATCTGTTGATGATCGATCAGGAAGCATACATGATGGCGATTGTAAAAATGACCCATAGCGTGCCGGTATAATGATGATATTTGTGCGGCATACCATAACTTACGGAATAGGGAATATTAAAAACAGTGCTTGACCGGAGGTGACCATGTTTCCCGGTGTAGCGTTACGGCCGGAATTTGAGGAGACGGTCTGCTGCTGCCTCAAGCGTTTCCTGTTTCTTAGGAAAACAGAAACGCACTTTGCCCCTGCCCAGGTCGGGATGGCTGTAGAAGGCACTGCCCGGTACTGTTGCCACACCGGCCTCCTTTACCAGCTTGAGCGCAAAGGCAACGTCATCGCTATATCCCCAGTGGCTTACATCGGTCATAATGTAATAGGCCCCATCGGGCTTGAAGGCCTTGAAGCCTGCATCGACAAGGGATGAAAAGAAAAAGTCCCTCCGCTGTTTGTACTCTGATGTGAGGCGAATATAATAGGACTGTTCCATGTGCAAGGCTCTTGCGGCAGCTTCCTGGAGGGGATGAGGCGCCCCGACAGTGAGGAAATCATGGACCTTGCGTATCGATGCCGTAATGGCCGGTGCCGCGATGGCCCAACCCACCCGCCATCCTGTGAGGCTATAAGTTTTTGAAATGGAGTTGATGGTAATGGTCCGGCTGGCCATACCTGGAATGGATGCCATGCTTACGTGCTCGGCCCCATCATAGAGGATATGTTCGTAGATTTCATCGGTGACGGCAATGACACCCCATTTCTGACAGAGTTGGGCGATGAACATCAGCTCCTGCCGTGAAAAGACCTTGCCCGTAGGGTTGTTAGGGGTATTAATGATGATGGCTTTAGTTTTGTTGTTGAAGAGTGAAGCCAGTTCTTTTTCGTCAAATCGCCAGTCAGGCTCTCGGAGGGTAATAAAACGGGGGGTAGCTCCGCAGAGCACCGCGTCAGGACCATAGTTCTCATAAAAGGGTTCGAAGACAATCACTTCCTCTCCGGGATTTACAATGGCCATAAGCGATGAAATCATGCCCTCTGTTGAACCGCAGCAGACTGTTATCTCCCGCTCAGGGTCTACCTGGAGACCGTTGTATCGAGCAAACTTCCCGGCTATAGCACGGCGCAGTGGCGGTGTTCCCCAGGTAATTGAATACTGGTTAAAGTCTTCCCGGATGGCACGGACAGCTTCTTCCTTTATCTCCACGGGAGCGGGGAAATCGGGAAATCCCTGGGCAAGGTTAATCCCCTGATGTGCGATGCAGACCCTCGTCATCTCCCTGATGACCGATTCCGTGAAACTCTTCGCCCTCTCTGAACTGCTGAAACCCTCCATCACGTCTCCTCCATAAACTTACTTCCGCAATAATGATGTGCATATTCTACCCGGAGCGTTGCCATTCAGTCAATGAAGAACCGATTTACCCTTCTGTTTGGCAGTATTAGAAAGTGTTGCTTAATATTGTAATATAACAAGCCTCACAAAAGCCCCTTCGAGTTCTTGATTGTTGACGACGGGCACGCCACGTGGTAATAAAAATTAAGGACCGACTATTTTCCGGAGGACAGCCGGTCATTATTGGAACGACTCAGGGGTTGATGTACAACATGGGAGGAAGAATGGGCAGATTGGTGAACAAGTTAGCTTTAATCACAGGAGCTGCGAGAGGGATAGGGAAAGCGACGGCAGAGCTTTTTCACCAGGAAGGCGCGATGGTGATACTTACGGATATTAATGATGTTGATGGCGAAGCGGCGGCAAAACAACTGGGCGAAAGATCAGAATACTGCCATCTTGATGTAGGCAAAGAAGATGATTGGAAGGCCGTTTTTCGCATGCTTGGAGAGAAATATGGTCGTCTCGATATCCTGGTCAACAATGCGGGAATTACCGGTTATGTTCTGACTAAAGGACCCCATGATCCGGAATATTTTGATCTTGAAAGCTGGCGTCACGTGCATACAATAAACTCAGACGGTGTTGCCCTCGGATGCAAGTATGCCATACAGATCATGAAAAAACATTGTTATGGAAGTATTGTCAATATCTCTTCCCGGGCCGGCATTGTAGGCATGCCGCTTGCAGCCGCGTATGCTTCCAGTAAGGCTGCTGTGCGAAACCATACCAAGACTGTGGCCTTGTATTGTGCGCGGAATCAGTACGGTATTCGCTGCAACTCAATCCATCCGGGCGCAATTCTCACGCAGATGTGGGATTGTATGCTCGGTGAGGGAGAACGGCGGGAACGGCTGGTTCGAAAAATGTGTGACCAGGTTCCGCTTGGCCGCATGGGTACCCCGCTTGATGTCGCCAACGCTGTCCTTTATCTGGCCTCTGATGAAGCAGAGTATATCACCGGTATTGAATTGAATGTTGATGGTGGAATATTGGCAGGGAGTGCAGCCGCACCTTCAGGAGACGAGTAGATTTTTCCAATTTATTTTCAAGTTGATATTTAATGCTGTGTGAATTGTCTGTTGATCAACAGACAATTCAAATACTTTCTGAAGACTTCAAACCATAAATCTATCAAAACCGAGAAGATAGCAAGTGGTATTCGATACCCAAATCTATGTTTTTTCTTGAAATTGCACAGGAATTGAAGGACAATAAATTCATGGGCGGGGAAATAGCCCATTTAGTCAGTTACCGCAAAGATTGAAGGCACTTCGGGTGCATGCTCTTATTGAGAGCACCTTGGAAGAAAAGAGATGATAGCCACAAAAGAGGGTAATGCTGTTTCGTTCCGGATCATCCGGCCATAACCGGCGCATTGTGGGGAAGGAGCATAGAAGCAGGAAAAGAACGGTATTTTCTTCGACAATAACACGGCATATACCATGCCCTTAACGATGGTCATGGCAGCCGAAAAAGGAGCCGTCAAGTGACAACAACCTATTTTATCGCAACGCATGTGCACCCATTACCGGACAACCCGCTCAACGAGAAGATCATAGACGCCCATGTCTATTTCTGGGTTGTGGATTCTTCACCGGACAATGCCCTGGAAAGGGCCAAAAAGCATCTTTCTTCTTACCTCTGGAAGCTGGAATCAATTGATACGGGTCCTGTTGAGACTACGGCTGCGGACTTTGCGGATCAGGAAGAGGGACTGAAAGGTTTCTGGCAGGCGAAGCAGAAAGGTTTTGCCGCCCATTTCGTTGCAAAACCAAAACCCGACCAAATAGAGCCTGAGAAACCCTAAGCAAACAGAGGCCCCGTTCTAATGGAGGCGGTTCTTTTTCTTGTATTGGGCTATCATCTCAAGAAACATCTCGCCATACATATAGAGTTTCTTCTGTCCTATACCTGATATGTTTCCCATCTCTTCCAGCGAATCCGGAAGACGCCGGGCAATCTCCTTGAGGGTGTTGTCATGAAATACTACATATGCAGGAAGGGAGTTTTGGCGGGCAATTTGAGCGCGCAGCGAGCGCAGTTCCTCCCAAAGGTCCACCCGTATATCCTCCGTGTCCCAGGAAATAGCCCCCATCCTTTGACCCCGTTGGGCCTTCGCGCTTTTTTTGCCCCTGCTTTTTACTGCCGGGGCAGCATCCTTACGCAATTGAAAGGATTCTTCACCCCTGAGGACCGGTCGGCTCCGGGCAGTCAGACTGAGCCCACCTTTGCTCTCCAGGTTTGATGTCACCATCCCCGATGCTGCCAGTTGCCTGAAGACCGATTTCCACTGGATCTCGGTCAGTTCCCGTCCTATGCCGAAGGTGCTCACCCTGTCGTGGCCGAATCCGCGAATCCTCTCCGTCTCTTTGCCTGTGAGGACATCGATGAGATAGGAAGCGCCGAAACGCTGTCCTGTCCTGTAGACACACGATAAAGCCTGTCTTGCCACATGGGTCCCGTCCCAGGTTTCCACCTTTCCGTGGCAGGTATCGCAATTGGCGCATTGTCCGCTATGCTCCTCGCCAAAATAGCCGAGCAGGACCTGTCTCCGGCACCGTGTCGTTTCGCAGTAGCCCAGCATGGCTTCCATTTTTCGGTGTTGGATAGTTTTGAACTGTTCATCCCCCTGGGACCCTTCAATCATCCGGCTCAGCAATACGACATCGGATAGGCTATAGAGCATCCAGGCATCGGCCCTTTCACCGTCACGGCCTGCCCGGCCCGTCTCCTGGTAGTAGCCTTCCAATGTTTTGGGGATATTGAGATGGGCAACAAAACGGATATCAGGTTTGTCGATACCCATACCGAAGGCAATAGTCGCCACCATGACAAGACCATCGTCGCGAAGGAACTTTCTCTGGTTCGCAAGGCGTACAGACCGATCAAGGCCGGCGTGGTAGGGAAGGGCCGGGACTCCCTTTTCGGTCAAGAAGCACGCAATCTCGTCAACCTTTTTTCTCGTCATGCAGTAGACGATCCCCGATTCATTGGGATGGTTGTCTTCAATAAAATCGAGCAACTGGGTTTTTTCGTGCGTTTTCAGTTCCACCTTGTACTGAATATTGGGCCGGTCAAAGCTTGACAGGAAATGGCGGGCTTTTTCAAGCCGGAGCTTATCGATAATCTCCCGCCGGGTAATCTCGTCGGCAGTAGCTGTGAGGGCCACCCGGGGGACCCGGGGAAACCTATCTGCCAGGACGGTCAGTTCCAGATATTCTGGTCTGAAATCGTGCCCCCATTGCGATACACAGTGGGCCTCGTCGATGGCGAAGAGGGAAATCTTCGACTTGGTCAGTAAGCGCATAAAGCCGTCGGTTACGAGTCGTTCAGGAGCGACATAAAGGAGATCCAGCTCTCCACCCGCCACCTGCGCCTCAACCCCGTAAGCTTCATCGACATCAAGGGTAGAGTTCAGAAAACCGGCCCTGATGCCCAGTTCGCGGACAGCATCCACCTGGTCCTGCATGAGGGCGATCAGGGGTGACACTACGACGCACACGCCGGGGAGGATTACGGCCGGTACCTGGTAACAGAGAGATTTGCCGCTCCCTGTTGGCATGAGCACGAAGGCATCTCCTCCCCCGATGAGATGGTTTACGATCTCTTCCTGATGGACGCGAAACCTGTCGTATCCGAAGTATTTCCGTAGAACCTGATGGGGGGTCAACGTGAGCGGTCCCCCTGCAACATGTTGCCTATAAAAAACCCCTTTACATAAAAACCTTTGGCAATCACAGATATGAGGAGGACCAGAAGCGCAAGAGCTGCACTCAACCCGGCCACCCTTTCGTAGATACCATTCAATATAGACCCTCGTTCAAAACTCTCAACTTAATCATTTCTATAATACCATACCAAATGTCTTTCAGCGAACAATTTACCATATCTTATGGAACAAACAGCCTCAAAGTTGACAAAGTTAGGTACTAAAATAGCCCGGTCACAAATGGTCATCCAATGGAAAAAAATATCATATAGCTTTCTTGAGCATAATAAATTATAAAATGATATTTAATCATATGTGGAGGAAACCATGAAAACAGGACGGAATGAACTATGCCCTTGCGGGAGCGGGGAGAAGTACAAAAAATGTTGTGGCATGCAAGAGGATTTGCCGGATCTTTCTCTGCCGGAGGAGCTTCTGACAGGGACCCGTCTCGACGAATACATGCAATTAATGCAAATGGTGGCAATCTATCATCAGGGACTCACGGAATTTGACGACGACAGAAAAGAGTTGAAGAAGGCTGTTAAGGATTTTGAGAAGAGGTTCCAGCCCGGTACGGACCATGGGATTTCCGACGGTCTCTATGTGCCCTGGTATTTATTTGACCTGCGCTTCGGCAAATCACAGAAGACCGTCTGTGAACGGTTTCTTGATTTGGATGAAATGAAGACACTCGACGATCATGGACGTACTTTGATTCGCCATATGTCCGACAGTTATGCCGCTTTTTATGAGGTGGCAGAAATAACTCAGGAATGGATCCGGTTTGTTGAGCTTGGAACAGACACGCCATGGAGCGTAAACCGGATTCAAGATCCCTATGACGAAGAGATTACCGTTGGCGACATATGGTATACCCGCTTCATAGGACCCTCTGATGACGCCTTCGAATTCGCCTCTCCCTATATGTTTTCGCCTGACGCGAAAGATGATTTTCTTATGGCCTTAACGGTGCAGGTTGTGAAAGCGAGAAAGACCCTGGGAGACCTGATCGGGCCCGAGGCCCTCTTCAGAGAGTCCTGTAAAGTGGCATTAACGAGCTGGGCCGAATATATGTTCCATGCAGATGACGGGTTTGATGATGAAATGTCCGAAGATGAATACCTTGAGCCGCCCATGCCTTCCCTGTGCAATGCTGATGGCGATGAGCTCCGGCTTTGCAAAATTATCTTTAAAATCAACGACGACAGGGGATTGAAAGAAAAGCTTTCGTCAATGAGAGACATTGATTATGATGAACGGAACAAGACATGGGTCTGGTTTAGAAAAGGCGAAGGGGAGTTTCCCCTTTCCCCCCGGTCTGTGCTGGCAACGATGATGATCAAGCGGGGACGTCTTGTCTGCGAAACAAACTCTGAAGAACGGGCAGAGAAACTCATCAATAAGCTAAAAAGGGCCTTAAGGGGCATTATTACTTTTGAGAAGGTGGAGGTAAACGAGATCGGCTAAATCTTACCCTGCCATGGTAGGGATTTTTGTTGACATAATAAAGTATGATACGATAACATCATGCTACTATCGGCGCTGAAAATCGCATAATGGTTTTTCCTGTGCATGTGATGTTTCGTGGCTCGTAGCTTGAATATCTATGATTTTATACCGATATCTTGATAGTTTTATTCAATACCTCATCTCGGAGCGGGGAGCATCGCCCCATACTGTTGAGGCCTACAATAGGGATATTCTCGTCTTTATCAAATTTGTCGAGGAAAGCTCCTTCGATTTTCCGGAGAGAAAACACGTGGAAGCCTATATGGGGCACCTGCGCGAGGGGGGTAAACAGGCCCGAAGCATTGTCCGTGCCATGTCGGCTCTGAGAAGTTTCTTCAATTTTCTCCTCATGGACGGCAAAATAAAGGTGAGCCCCCTTGAAGATGTTGAGGTCCCCCGGTTCAAAGCGCCCATACCGGATGTTTTGAGCGAAACAGAGATACTGAAATTAATCCGTATGCCTGATGGCGGAAAAACCTCCCTGCGTGACAGCACCATACTGGAACTCCTCTATGCCACGGGACTCCGCGCCTCCGAGCTTATCAAACTCAACAAAAGTGATATAAACCTCGAAGGGGGTTTCGTGATTGCAATGGGGAAGCGTTCCAAGGAGAGGGTAGTACCTCTCGGAACATACTCGCGGGATGCGATAAAATTGTATCTTGAAACTCAAAAGCCTGTGGGTCCATATCTCTTTCCCAACAAAAGGGGTGGAACGCTGACCCGACAGGCCCTCTGGAAGATTATCCGGAAATACAGTACACAACTGGAAAGAGGTCATGTTTCTCCCCATACAATACGTCATACTTTTGCAACCCACCTCCTGGAAGGGGGCGCTGACTTGCGTTCTGTGCAGATTCTGCTCGGTCATGAAGACATTTCGACGACACAGATATATACCCATGTAGACAGCAAGAGGCTCAAAGAAGTCCACAAAAAATATCATCCGAGGGGTTAATGAAGGTTATCACGTCCCATATGAATGCCGATTTTGATTCTCTCTCTTCCATGCTGGCAGCGAAGAAACTCTATCCTGACGCGACCCTTGTCTTTCCCGGTTCTCAAGAGAAGACGCTCCGTGATTTTCTCATCCATTCGACACTCTATCTCTTTGACATCGAAAAGATGACAAAAATTGATTACAACGCTGTTGACACACTTATTCTTGTCGATACCCGGCAGAAGACGCGGATCGGTGATCTGGCAAAGATCCTTGGGAACGGAAAAGTGAAAGTTCATATCTATGACCACCACCCTGCCTCAGAGGATGATATTAAAGGGGATGTAGAGGTCATTAAAACCATCGGCGCCACAGTCAGTATCCTTGTCCCTATGATCAGGGAGCGGAATATTCCCATTACCCCTGAAGAGGCAACGATCATTATGCTCGGCATCTATGAAGAGACAGGGAGTTTCCAGTTTTCCTCGACGACAATAGCCGACTTTGAGGCCGCCTCGTATCTTCTTTCCCAGGGGGCCAACGTCAATCTTGTCTCCGATATGCTTGTACGGGAACTCACCCCTGAGCAGGTGTTTCTCCTCAATGATATTATCAAAAATGCTGTGGTATACAACATCAACGGCGTCGATATTGTTATCACAGAAGCAAGCACCGAAGAGTATGTAGGAGATCTTGCTGTTATTGTCCATAAATTGCGCGATATGGAAAACATGAATGCCCTCTTTGCCATCTTCAGAATGGAGGACCGGGTCCACATTATCGGTCGGAGCAGGATACCTGAAGTCGATTCAGGATACATCATGTCGCTCATGGGAGGTGGAGGGCATAAAGTAGCGGCCTCGACAACGGTGAAGGACATGACCCTCATTGAGGCGCGAGATCGTCTTCTTGAAATCCTCCGGTATAATGTCAAACCATTATGGAAGGCGAAGGATATCATGTTTTTCCCGGTAAAATCCGTTGATGCCGACGGTTCCATTCATGATGCCAAGAGCATTCTGACAAAGTACAATATTAATGCCATGCCGGTCCTTTCCGATGGTGTTGTCGTTGGTGTTATCACACGTCAGGTCGCGGAAAAGGCGGCCTTTCATAAACTGGAGAATGTCCCTGTCAGGGAGTATATGTTTACGGAATTCCAGTCGGTCCTCCCGGATGATTCCATTGAAAAGGTGAAAGAGAAGATTATCGGTCATAGCCAGCGGTTTTTGCCGGTTGTGGAGAATAATGTACTGAAAGGGGCCATTACGAGAACGGACCTTCTGAGAATACTCGAAGACGAGATAGCAAAAACAGTCCTTGATAAACTTGAATTCCATGAAAAATATGTACAGAGGAAAAATGTCAGAAGGATCATGGAAGAGAGGCTTGACGACGAAACGCTGAAAAAACTCCAGGACATGGGCAATCTCGCCGATGAGCTTGGCTACCACGCCTATCTTGTAGGTGGATTCGTGCGGGATTTACTGCTCCGTGACGAGAATTATGATATCGATATTGTCATTGAAGGTGATGGCATTATCTTCGCAGAGGAGATGTCCAGACGCTTTCATGTCAAGATGCGTTCCCACAAAGAATTTGCAACGGCAAAGATCATATATCCTGATGGTTTCAAGATCGATATCGCTTCGGCGAGGCTTGAATATTACCGGGCCCCTGCGGCGCTTCCCGTTGTGGAACACAGCTCGCTGAAACTTGACCTCCATAGACGTGATTTTACGATCAATACTCTTGCCATCTCCCTTAACGAGAACACCTTCGGTCAACTTATCGATTTTTTCAGCGCCCAGAGGGACATCAAAGAGAAAACCATCAGGGTGCTCCACAGCCTCAGCTTTGTCGAAGATCCGACACGGGTCTTTCGGGCCATTCGCTTCGAACTTAGATTTGGTTTCAAGATCGGAAAACATACCCTTGACCTAATCAAAAATGCCGTGAAGCTCAATTTCCTTGCAAGAATAAGGGGCAAAAGGATATGGACGGAACTTGCTCTTATCCTCCAGGAGGAAGGCCCTGAGAAGATTCTGAAACGGCTTGACGACCTGGATCTCCTGAAGTTTATTTCACCAACGCTGACATTCACCAGAGACAAGGAGAAACTTTTTACTCAGATGCATGCTGTTTTTAAATGGCATGAATTTCTCTATCAAGGTAAGGCAGTAGACAAGCTCCAGTATTATATCCTTGCGCTTATTGACCACATGAAGCATGAAGATGTGGCCGAGTTCTGTAAACAGTTGGAAATGAGCGAGAAACTCAAAAGAAAGACCATCGAAAACGCGGAGCGCTTAAGAGAAGCCATGGCAAATCTTGCCATGGGCATTACTGTCATGAAAAAGAGTGAAATTTTTAAAATCCTTGAACTTCTCTCCAGAGAGGCGAAACTCTTCATTATGGCCAAGACGAAATCGGAGGAAACCAAAAAGGCGATATCAGGCTATATTACCTCCCGGAATTCCTACAAGTCTTTTACAACAGGTGAAGATTTAAAGAAGCTGGGCATCCAGGAAGGGCCTATCTATAAAGAGGTGCTTGATACATTAAAAGATGCTAAGATAGATATGAACCTGAAAACAAAGGAAGATGAAGCCAACTTTGTCGATATGCTTTTAATGGAAAAAGGTCTTATCAAATGAGTTTACTATTGCCGGCGCTTGAGGTGCAGCTTGAATGTTACGAGGGACCACTGGCTGTTCTCATCGGTCTTATAAAGCGGAACAAAGTGAGCATCTGGGACATCCCCGTTTCATCAATTACGGAAAGATTTTTGCAGTATCTGGAAATAGCCAGAGACCTGGACCTCAAGATTGCCGAGGATTTCATCGAGATGGCATCCCTTCTGATCTTTATCAAATCGAAGATGCTTTTACCGTCAAACGGTAATGGCAACGGCGAAGAAGACCCGAGGGAAGAGCTTATAGAGAGGATTATAGAATACGAACGGTTGAGAAATATGGCTGTCGCCCTTGACGGGTTGCCCATGCTCGAACGTGATGTATTTCCCATCGGCAGCGGCGCTGTAGAGCGTGAATCCGACTATGACCTCCTTTGTCTCTGCAATCTTTACTTCGAGCTGATAGAGGTTAAGGAGGAGCGCTATCTTTCAGTGCGTGAGATAAGGCCGACCCTTGAAGAAAAACTTGAGATGTTGCGGGACGTCCTTGATGTGGCGGGCCGGTTTGAATGGGACCTCTACGGTGAGGAAGACCGCAATGAAAGGGTTGCCACCATTCTTGGCATGCTGGAATTGGCCAAGGTGAAGACTGCCACGTTGAACCAGCGAAGACCCTTCGGGAAGATTGTTCTCAAAAGAAGAACCTTTGCGGAACTGTCTGTGAGACTATTACCTGATGATGATCTTTAGTAAAAGAGTGGATTGTTTTGATGCTGTGGAATTAAGGAGGGGATAGCCATATGGCCAGCACAAAAGGGAAGAATATTTTTCTCATTGTTGTTGTCGTTAGTTTCGTTTTTGTTATCCTTGTACCCATCGTGCTTTTCTTCAGTAGGGACAAGGGGGGAAAGATAGGTGTCATTGAGATAGAGGGCACTATCGCTGATACGAAAGATGCGATGGAAGACGTGGTGAAGTTCAAAGAGGATGACAGCATAAGCGGCGTGATTTTAAGGATCAACTCGCCGGGCGGGGCCGTAGGGCCTACTCAGGAAATATTCAGCGAGATCAAAAAGCTGAAGAAAGCAAAAAAGGTTTATGTATCAATGGGTTCTGTCTGCGCTTCCGGAGGATACTACATTGCATCGACTGGCGATAAGGTCTTCGCAAATCCCTCGACAATCACAGGCTCCATAGGGGTGATTATGCAGCAGACCGTTGTGGAAGACCTCATGAAGAAGATCGGTGTTGAGGCCAACACGATAAAATCCGGCCCCTTGAAAGACACGGGGACGCCTTTTCGTAAAATGAGAGATGATGAGCGAAAATATCTCCAGGGTGTTATCGACAGTATTTATGAACAGTTCGTTAACGATGTCGCAGAAGGCAGGAAGATTCCCATCGAAAAGGTAAAACAGCTGGCCGATGGCAGAATTTATACGGGTCTTCAAGCCAAAGACGCGGGGCTTATTGACAGTATTGGCACATTCTACGATGTGGTCGATGATATGAAAAAGGTGCTCAATATACAAGGGAAACCTTCTCTCGTATATGGCAAGAAACCCTTTTCATTGCTGAAATGGCTCATCTCTTCTGCGCTGCAGGATATGATCTTCAAGAACGTTGCTCAGCCCGTGAGTTTTCTCTATAAGCCGTAGAGACCGTAAATGGTGGATAGCGGAGAACTAAAAGGCCGTGAATAGTGAATGGTGAATGGTGAATCGGAAATAGCAAAGAGGTAAAGAAGTGCTATTATTCCCAGCTTAATACATTTTTGTCTTCACCCTCGATGTGGAGAAGCCCCGGCATGTTGATAGCCCGGTGGCTACTAACTACACTCATAAACGTCAGTGAGCATTTAAGTATTTCAAAGAATCGTCGATAAGTAGTCTGAGAACAGGCGATCCATAGAGCCGTGTTACTGAGAATCATTGAAGGTGCGTACATATTGAATCAGCAGAAGACAACTTTAGCCGCAAGCCCCGTGATGACTGAGACAGCGCAAAATCTCCCGCCATTTATTATATGGAAGGAACAGTTGCTTCAAATGGGGGGTGTTCTCCATACCCTTGCCACTACAACAGAAAGTGATTTTTTAGCCATCGGCGGGAGCATAACCGATTTCTACCAACGGGCCTGTGAAACGACGGATATGCTCTCCTCCTTGATCGGGATTATGTCTGGTGACGATATAACTCATACCATAGAAGGGTTAAGAACTATATTGGCCCGTATCAAAGAGAACATTTCAAGTATAGAGGATGAGTTTGCCCATGAATTGGAGAGCCTTCAACGGACCCTCGGAATAGTCGAGACTATCAAAACCCCGCTGGAGAACTTTAAAAAAATAGTTAAGGTATTGAAAATATTGAGTATATCTATCAAGATAGAAAGCGCTCAGCTTGGTCAGGACCAGGCAGGTTTTGTTACCCTTGCCGATGATGTTGAGAAGCTGTCATTGCAGATTAATGAAAAATTGATCAGCATTACTGCCAGCGCCCTCTTACTAAAAGGTATTATTGAGGAAAACATTGCCCAGATATTGTCTCTTGAGAAGAGTGAGCAGAGACAGGTGTCGGGAACACTTGACGCTATCGGGTCAAGTCTGACATCTCTGGAAGAAAAAAACGGGTCATCACGAAAGGGGGCTGATCTCATCTCAAGCGAGTCAGGGGAGATTTCCAGACATATCGGAGAAGTTGTCTCCTCAATGCAGTTTCACGATATTACCCGTCAGAAAATTGAACATGCGCAAGAAGTCCTTGTTGGCCAGGCAGAAAAACTTGGGCCCTTCTCGGCGGCGGCTCCCGACAACGGGGTGTCCCCGGATAATGATGAACCGGCCTATATGGACGTCGTAAGCGAAACATACTATGCCTGTGAACTTCAAAAGGCCCAGATCGATGATTCGAGAAAACAGATAGTGATGGCCATTGATAACATCGGGGAACATCTCGCACGGATTGCCAGAAACGTCAATGAAGTCTCACAAGAAACAAGAAACCTGGCAGGTCTTACCGATCAAGCCTCTTCGTCATCTTTGACGACAATCGAAAAGGGATTGTCTGCGGCAATATCATCGTTGCGTGAGGGTGATGAGGCAAGTCGTGCATTGTCGGCGGCGATGGATAATTTTCTAAAAACAGCAACCGACATGTCCGGGTTTGTCGATGCCATTGAAGATATCAGTGTGGAAATTGAGTTGATTGCGCTCAATGCCCGTATTAAAACGGCCCACACCGGTAAGGAAGGCGCGCCTCTCGGAGTTGTTGCCGAGGCGATACAACGATTGTCCCTCGATGCAAATGCACAGAAAATAGCCGTATCGACTACCCTCAAAGACGTCATGTCGGCGACGGCAGAAATACAGTCCCATGTGCGTAAGGATCTCGGTTATCAGGCGGCAGAGAATGACGATATGATCAAAAACCTCAATGAATTTGCCGGTATGCTCCGTAAAGTAAACAATGAGATCATTACCCTCCTCAATGAAGTGAGCAATTCGGGAGAAAGGCTTTCCAGCGACATAGAGCGACTGGTGTCGTCCGTAACGGTCCATGAAAAGTTTGTCAACGTTATCGGTAATTCCGTATCGGCATTGGATAGCATGCTGGCGGATTTCCGCCTGAAAGCGCCGGGTGTTGATTCGAAAAACCGGTCTAAATATTTACAACACCTGGAAAGCAGTTATACGATGCAAAGCGAACGAAAGATCCATACCTCGATTATGGGATCAAAACCGGGACATACGATACATGATAAAACAGCATCTCACGTAAAATCGTCGCCTGAAGCAGATAAGGAGCTCGGCGATAATGTGGAACTCTTTTAAACTTGATTATTCCCCGCAACTTGGTGCAGTGTAAGCAAGTTTTCTTATAAAAAATTATCCTCTTATACCCGGTAGTTTTCTACGGGGATGCAAATAATAAATGGCAGATTCTAAAACGCTTCGGAGCATTATCTTTTTTTCTTATTTTGTGCTACAAAATCAATATCAATTGATGAGGAGTGTGCCTCATGGAGAGCTGGTCACTTACTGCAATTACTGATTTTTTACCGGACGCAACATTTGCCATCGACATAGGCGGGTATGTTATTGTCTGGAACAGGGCAATGGAGATCATGACCGGGGTCCATAGAGAAGATATGCTCGGTAAAGGCGACTACGCATATTCCATTCCTTTCTATGGCAAAAGAAGATCTATGCTTATAGACCTCGTTATGCATGAAGGGAAAGAATCGGACGTCTCTTATAATTACATAAAAAAACAAGGAAATACAATCTATGCAGAAGACTATGTCCCTGTCCTTAATGATGGTATGGGTGCTTACCTCTGGGGCACCGCAGCACCTTTGCTGGATGATAATGGTGACTATCAGGGGGCGCTTGAATCTATTCGTGATATTACCGAACGCGTACTCATAGAAAAAAAATTAATGGATTCAGAGCGTAAGTTTCGGGGTCTTGCTGAAAAATCGGTTGCCGGTGTCTACCTTGTACAGGATGGTGTATTCAAATATGTCAATTTGAAACTTGCCCAGATATCAGGATACAGCATCGATGAAATGATCGACAAAGTAACAATAGAAGACGTCGTCTTCCCTGAAGACTGGCCCATCGTCGAGGAGAACGTGCGCAAACGGTTATCAGGCGAACTGGAATCCCTCCATTATGAATTCAGAATACGCACAAAAAACCAGCAGGTCAAAAACACTGAGGTATACAGCTCCCTTACTGTTTACCAAGGGAGGCCTGCGGTGATCGGGACACTACTGGATATCACCCAGCGCAAGCTCGCAGAGAACGCACTGGAGGAAGAGCGGCAGAGGTTTCTTATTCTTACCGATGAGGCGCCTTTCGGTATAGTGCTGTTTAACAGGGGGGGCACTTACACTTACCTTAATAGAAAGTTCAAGGAGATCTTTGGCTATGATCTTTATGACATCCCCGATGGAAGGACATGGTTCAGGAAGGCTTATCCCGATGCCGGGCACAGACATAAGGCGATAGAAGCATGGTTTAGCGATGTGGACAAAATCGAAGAAAATATATCCATGACAGTAGAAGAAAAATGGATATTTACCGTAATATGCAAGGATAAGAAAGAGAAAATTATCTGTTTTATCATGCTTCGATTACCAACCGGGGAGTACCTCATGACATGTGAAGATATTACGGAACGTAAAAAAACAGAAGAGGCCCTGGAAAAGAGAGAAGCGGAACTGGAGATCAAATCAATAAACCTTGAGGAGATGAATGCGGCCCTCAAGGTCTTGCTCAAAGAGCGGGAAAACGATAAGATGGAACTGGAAGAAAAAATTCTATCCAATGTAAAGGATCTGGTCTTTCCGTATATTGAGAAATTAAAGAAGTCCCGGATCGATTCTCAATGCATGACCTATGTGAATATTGTTGAAACGAACCTGAATGATATTGTCTCTCCCTTTTTGCAAAAAATGGGATTAAAATATGCAAATCTGACACCTACAGAAATAGAGATTGCCAAT
>PNOF01000011.1 GCA_013824645.1 Syntrophus sp. (in: bacteria)
ACTGGCAATTGTGAAGCGTGTTATCGAGCGGCATGGTGGGGCAGTATGGGCTGAGGGAAAGATTGACGAGGGGGCTACCTTTAATTTCTCAATCCCCAGATAATATCTCAATTCGGAACTTTCTGACGAATTATTGCCATTGGCTATGGAACCGACCCAAAACGGAGAAGAACACTGGAATCGACGCTGCCAACAAAGAGAGCGCTTTGGCTTAGAAATGGAGTTATATGTACAGCGGGTCGGGTTCTATCTGAGCTTCCGGAAGATCGTAGATTCTTGAGAGGATATTGAAAAGGTCTTCTCCATCCCCTCTCAAGATCATCCTCCATGTGTACTGTGTCTTTTTTTCCATAATAATGCCTGATATATGGCTTTCAATGTCTTCTTCCTGAAAGATATCTTTTATCTGTTTTATGGTTTTGTCGCCTCCATCTTTACCCTTTCTCTGCACCTCAATTTGGAAAGCCCGCCGGGATGGGGGAAAATCAGCGTCTTTTCTCTTTTGAAGTTCCTCACGGTAAAATGTGCTTGCTTCGAGATAATTACTGATGTTGACTTTATTCTTTCTCTCCATAAAAAAGAGAATACTTTCAGGGGTAAGGGCATCGATAAGATTGATGAGGATCTGGACCATCTTTTCATCTGCTCTATAACCGCCCATCTTGCGTAATGTTTCCCATCCGAGGAGGATGAGTTTATCCACATGAACATCGTATAGTTTCGAAAGTGATTGTGTTCCGACGAGAACGAGCGACTGCCCGGCAGGTGTTTTCCGGACCCTTTTTATTTCTTTCCTGAGGGAGTCGCCGGTGATTTTGATGACCTCAATGTCAGGGAAGGTATGCTTTATTTTTTCGTCCAGATATGCAACGCCGGTCCTGGAGAACCGGATTATATTGCTTCCGCAGTGGCCGCAAAGCTCTTCATAGGGGGAGCTTGTGTTGCAGAGCGAACAGGTGAGCAGTCCTGCTTCTTTTTCGTAACCGAGGATGCCTTCACAAAGAGGACAGAGCAGAGGTTTCTTGCAGGAATGACATACAAGAAAGGAACCGTAATCCTTCCTGGGGACAAAGACGGCAATTTTCTCGCCCTTCTGCGCGCCCTCTTTGACTATTGGTATAAGCTCTTCAAGAAATCTAATTGAAGAGCCCATGTCAGGCGTGGTGGCTTTTTCTTGAGAGAGGCTGTCAAGGAGCCATTTTTTTTCTATAATGTTGAATTTGTTTTTTTCAGCATAATCGTAGATATCCATTGAAGGGGAAGCGCTCCCCATGATAACCGGGATGTTGCCGATCTGTGCCCTCTTTGCGGCCATGAGCGCAGCGTTAAATTTGAAACCTTCTTCATTCCTGTATTCGTCCTCTTCATGCCGTTCGACGATAGTCAGCGTTTGTCTACAGATAGGAAGAAATACACAGCTCTTGTTGCCAAGCACGAGAAATCCCCCTTTTTCCCGGACTTTGAAGAATGTCTCCATCCTGGATTTTACACTCGTGCCTGAGCCGTACCAGAGGACCCTGTCGCCGAATTTTTGAATGAGGATCTTTTTAAAATAGCTTCCTACAGCATAATGGTCCGGCAACAGCATGAGCACATTTGATGCGTTCTGCAGTTCCGGTTCGATGGCTGCCAGATAGTAATCTATGCGGCTCTTAACGTCTCCGATAAAGAGCACATTTTCACTGGTTTCATTTATGGCGCCGTTATGGGGAATCGGCGCGAAGGTTTCTTCTGTAAGGGTATTATTGAGTGATATAAGACCTTCTTTCCAATAGAGGAAAAGTACATCTCTGCCATAGTGATTGATTGCCTTTTTCAGAGTCAGGCCGTTTAACGGGATGGTTTCAACCTTTTCAGCTTTTATTGTGATGTATGGTTCTACTTTCAGGGTCTTCGGGAGTATGTATTTCAGAACAAGGCCGATGGGGGTTATATAATAATGTGAAGACCATTTGCTGAGATTGATGAGCGTGTCATCAATCAGGGGAAAGAAATCGATCAGTTCATGAATCTCCTTCAGTTTAGGATTGTCGCCGTCACGGACATCGGTGATGATCCCGGTCTGTATTCTGTTATGAAAAGGCACGGAAAGACGTAAAAACTCTTTTACGAATGGTCTCCATTTGTCCGGTACGGTATATGAGAATGTTTTTGTTACAGGGATCGGTAATGCAACATCTACGATCATGAAGAGAGAAGGTAATCTTTATAATCGAGATTTTTGAGGGACCTTACCTTTGACAAAGGTTCATTGAGAATACGACTGCCGATTTCTTCAAATGCTTCCGGAGAATCGGTGACAAAATATTCGCAGCCGCCTTTTCCTTTCGTATCGGCTATCTTGTGTTTTTCGAGGGTGCTTTTGACTTCTTTTGCTGTTTCCCTGCCGGCATTTACTATGGTTACTTTTTTTCCCATTATGTTTTTAATAACGTCTTCTAAAATCGGATAGTGTGTGCACCCCATGACGAGCGTATCAATATGAGCGTGCTGCAGGTCCTTTAGATATTTCTTTGCCATGAGATGGGCCACTTCATCCTTTTCCAGACCTTCTTCGGCAATGGGGACAAAAAGTGGGCATGATTTTGAAAAGACTTGAATATCAGGATCTAACTTATGAATCGATTTTTCGTAAGCATTGCTCTTTATGGTTGCTTTTGTGCCGATAACGCCGACTCTTTTGTTTTTTGTTGCTGTCACCACTTCCTTGGCGCAGGGATCGATAACACCGATAACAGGGATGGGAAACTTTTTCTGCAGGATATTGAGGGCCAGTGCGGAAGAGGTGTTGCAGGCAATGACGAGAAGTTTGATGCCCTTTGTGAGCAGAAAGAGGGCGCTTTCAAGGGCGTATTTTGTGACAGCTTGCGGTGACCTGTTTCCGTAAGGAACGCGTGCTGTATCGCCGAAGTAGATAATGTGCTCTGATGGGAGGAGTTTCTTTACTTCTTTTAAAACAGTAAGTCCTCCGACACCGGAGTCGAACATGCCGATAGAGAGTTTTTGCATGGCAAAAGATTATGGAAGATGACTATAAATGTCAAGCTAATTGGTTTCCGAATCTCATCCCAGTATGTTTTTTACAACATCTGCAATCTCCTGGCAGTACTTTTCGGTTATGTCGTCAGATGGTCCTTCAACCATGACCCTACACATATTCTGGGTGCCGGAATAACGGACAAGAACGCGGCCCTCATCTCCTAATTCCTTTTCAATCTTCCCGATGATCTCCATCACCTGAGGCACAGTTGAGATGATTGGTTTGTTCTTTACATCCACATTAATCAGCTTCTGCGGATAGACATCCATCATTTGTGCAAGCTCTGATAGTCGTTTGCCGCTTCTGACCATGGCCGCAATCAGTTGCAGAGCAGTGACAATACCGTCCCCGGTAGTATGGTGATCGAGAAATATCATGTGTCCTGATTCTTCTCCACCCACTACACTGTCCAATCTCACCATGTCTTCCAGGACATGACGGTCTCCTACCTGAGAGGTATGGTATTTAAAACCGTATTTTTTACATGCAACCCTTAATCCCAAATTGCTCATAACGGTAGTAACCAGGAGATTATTTTTCAGTTTATTCTGTTCTTTAAGGGTTTTTGCACATATGAGCAGGATCTGATCACCGGTGATTTCCTGCCCTTTTTCATCGACAGCAATAAGACGGTCACCATCACCATCAAAGGCAAGTCCAATTTCTGCTCCGCTTTCGACGACCCTCTTTCTCAAATCCTGTGTATGCTGAGAACCGCATCGATCATTAATATTGATGCCGTTGGGGGTATTGTGGATGACCTCTATGTCTGCGCCAAGCTCCCAGAATGTATCAGGGGCGATTTTATAGGTAGCGCCATTGGCAGCATCTATAACGACCTTCATTCCCTCCATAGATAAATCGCGGGGAAAGGTATTCTTTAAGAAAACAATGTAACGGCCATGTACATCTTCCAGCCGGAATGCCTGCCCCATATCCTTAACGGGCGGCACCAGACTGTTGAGCTTGTTGCCCCGCATGAGGTCCTGTATTGTCTCCTCCTGCTCATCGGAGAGCTTGAACCCGCTGCCGGAAAAAATCTTTATACCGTTATCCTGATAAGGGTTATGTGATGCTGAAATAACAATTCCCGCGTCGGCGCGCATACTCTGGGCAATAAAGGCAATGCCCGGGGTCGGCAAAACGCCGAGCAGATAGGGGTTCCCTCCCATTGAGGCTATCCCTGATTCGAGAGCGCCCTCAAGCATATAGCCTGAGATACGGGTATCTTTTCCAATGACTATTCTTGTCCGGTGATATTCTTTTTTTAAAAGATAGACTACTGCCTGCCCTATTGCAAAAGCAACTTCAGCGTTCATAGGATAGCGGTTTGCTTCTCCTCTCACTCCATCTGTACCGAATAATTTACCCATAATAATCCTTTCTGTCTGTTAGATTAAAACTATTTACTGAACATATTGAATAATGGCAAAATGATTTTCGCTTTTTCACAAAAAGTATCAATAATCCCCTGAAGCCATACTGTACCTTTCACGGAAATATGAAGAGGAAGACCCTGCATCAGCTCTATATAGTTTGTTTTGTGCGCACCTTTTATGTCATCGAAGGAAGAAAGAAAATCATCCCGCTCTTTCCCGACAGCATCCTTTTGCGTGCTGCCTGTAAAGAGAGTTTCGATTTCACTGAATTTTTCATGGAACTCTTTTCTTCCGGCAGAGTCCCGCTTTTTTTCCGAATCGTTCTCAGAATATAGCTTTGCCTTTTCGGCCAGTATCTGTAAACGTTTTATCCGTTCTTTTTTTGCAAGAAGCAACTTATCCAGCACACCCTCATAGACAAGAGGGCCAAATTCCTGTGCATCGAAAAAAGGACGCCTCACATGCATATACCATGCTTCAAGGGCCATCAGGTTTGCAAGGTAAATGATGTTATCGCCTACTATCCGGTGGAGGTTCATATACGCCCAGGGGGTGAAATTAATTGTCTTTGGGGAATGTAGTTTTCCGATGATAAGCTTGTTGTTCTCGGGAAAATCGTTTCTTAGTATCGAACCAGCCGCAACTACGTTACCATACCCCATGCGTACGGGGCCCACCATACCGCCCTGGCCACCGAGAAAGATGGCAGGTTGGTTCAGCATCACGCCTCTCGGCACATCACCTATCAGCGATGCCGTGGCTTTATCGCCATCCGGTGTATAATTAAAATGAATGTAGGAACTGCCTACCTCGCTATGGTCTTTACGGCTTGTCCCTCCGGCCATTAAACAATCGCAGAAATTAATCAGGCTTCCGAGGGTCACAAAAGGGAAAAGTATTGTCTGTTTTAAACCGACACAATGTGCGCCATTGGCCTCCTCTTCAAGGATAGAGCCTTCGCGTACCTGAGCCCCCAGGCCCATGTTTGCCTTTTCGAGGAATACAGACTTATTGAAATACCCCCCCTTAAGCTCGACTTCAGGCCCCAACTGGCAATTGTCTATCGTGACGGGACCTTCGTAGCCAATCCGGGCGCCTGCCGATATAACAGTCTCTTCACCATAGATCCTGCATCCCGGATAGATCCTGACACCACGCCCGGATATACGGTCAACATTTACCTCATCACCCAGATCGAGGGTTAAGGGGTTTGGAATATCGATGCCTTTATTGATTAATTGCAGAACCTTATCATAGCACCGGGGTTGAATATCCATCCGTTCCTCTTGAAAATAAATTATAATATACTACTCTCATTAAATAATAAAAGATTATAACGGCATTCCTTACCGTGCCATTTGTTTCAAGACTTCTTCGAGTTTTCTGAGGCTCTCCCCGTACCCGGCCCAGTCTCCTTGCCGTTGCAGCTCTTTGGTCTTTTCAAAGAGTTTCATGGCTTCTTTTGACAGAGCGGCAAGTGATGTTTCTTTCGGGGCGACTGTCGACTGGACTGTTGTCTGTGAGAGTTTCTTTCCCCCGAATAAGCGCTGGAGACACATTTCAAGGTTCTCATCCATAACCAGATTATTCTCATAGGCAACAATCACCCTCCGCAATTCCGGTAGGCCCCCTTTGTCCTCTGCGGCAAGGTACAGGGGCTGTATATACATGAGCGATGTTTCTATTGGGATAATGAGGAGACTCCCCCGTATTACCTGTGAGCCCCTTTGCCCCCAGAGGGTGAGTTGCTGGGAAATATATGAATCCTGGTCGATACGGGCATCTATCTGCCTGGGTCCAAAAACAAGCCTGTCTCTTGGAAAGGTATACACAACCAGTTTCCCGTAGTCGGGCTCATCGCACCTGGCAGCGAACCATGCCGCCAGATTGTCTCGTTTTGCCGGTGTATAGGGCATAAGCAATACATATTCTTCTCTCTTTTCTTCGGGGAGCTTCATGATCAGATAATAAGGTTCCATTGGTTTTTTGTTATAGGAAGGGATTTCCCATAAATCTTCCTTGTTGTAAAAGGTTTTCGGGTCTTCCATGTGATATGTCGCGTACAGCGATGTCTGGATGGCAAAAAACTCACTTGGGTAACGTATGTGCTTTTTCAGGTCAGAAGGCATCTGGGCCATTGGTTTCAAAAGCCCGGGGAAGACGGCATCATAAACCTTGATGATTGCATCGTTGGGATCGCTGAGGTAGAAATTTATGCTCCCATTGTACGCATCAACAGTGACCTTAACAGAATTCCGCATATAATTGACACGGTTTGTGAGGCGTTTCGAATAGGGCAGGCGCGTGGATATCGTATAGGCGTCGATGATCCAGTGGAGTTTTCCCTCATCGGAAACAACAATATAGGGATCACTATCGAGGGCAAGAAAGGGGGCAATCTTGGCCACTCTTTCCGTAATGTTGCGGTTATAGACTATTCTGCTGTCTTGTTTGATATCTGAGGAAAGGAGTATCTTGGCTGTTTTAAATGATGATGCAAATAGTGCTCGTTTTAAAAGCGAATCGAGCGCAACACCTCCTGTACCCTTGTATGAGGTGTATGTATTTCCTTCGGAAGTAGGGTAACTGAATTCCGGAATCTTTGTATTAACGATTGCATAATCATTGGTGAGTTCACCGAAGTAAATCTCCGGAGCAGTTATCTTTACATTGGAACTTGAAACCGGCGGGATATCCTTGATAATAAACTCCGGAAGACCATCTTTCGTAATCCGGCTTACCGGTCCCATAGTAATACCGTTACCGTGGGTAAAGACAAGTTTCTCATTTATCCAGGATTTGCTGGGAAGATCATCATAGGACAATTCCCTCGCCGATAGCATAACCTGTCTGTATTCGCCGTTTATGGTATATCGGTCGTTATCAACGCTATGGAACTTATAGTACGTCCTTATCTGCTGCAGTTGGCTGTACGTTTTCAGAAGAGGTGATTCGTTCCATAATCTGATATTTTTTATTGTTGCGCCGTTTTTCTCGATATCCTGTGATGTGAGATTATAGGAGACGTTAAATGGCCTTACATCGATATTTGTAAGATTGTACCCGAATTTTGTAAAAGCGATGTGATGTTCTATGAAGGGTTTTTCAGCTCCGATTTCATTGGGGGCAACTTTTAAATTCTGCAGGAGACCGGGGTACACAACAATACCGAGGATATAGACAATGACCAGGATGCCCACCGGATAGAGTGATTGTTTTAATGAACCCTTTATCAAGGCCACAGCGAAGATCACGCCGACAATTGCCGCAAGAAACACCAACACACCAAGGGCAAAAAGTTTTGCATGAACATCTGTATAACCTGCGCCTGTAATAACCCCATGCGGAGAATAGAGTAGTTGGAACCGGTCAAGGTAGAAACCAAAGGCTACTCTGAAAAAGAAGAGTCCGGCAAGGACGGCGACATGTTTTCGTACGCCCTGTGCCATGGATATTCTATTGTTGATTACGGAAAAACCTCCTTTTATGCCATATCCCAGGATGACAAGGAGGAGGGCAAAAAATATCATAAAACCGGCATAGATGCTCAACGACTCATAGAAGGGGAGTTGAAAGAGATAAAAACCAACGTCTTTTCCCAGAATCGGGTCTTTCATGCCTGTCACAGTGGCATTGAAAAAGACAAGGGCCTGATTCCAGAGGCTGCTTCCCCAAAGACCGCCAAAAACGCCTATAACAGCAGCAATGAGTATGCTGAATGGCTTTGAAAGCCTGTTGAGCAAATCCGGGTTCAGTGTTACACCCATTTGATTGCTGAATGCAATCTGTATTGGGAGCAATTTGATCCTGCACACGGGAAGAACGTTTATGAGAATGAAAAGAAAAGAGGCTATGCCGAAAACAAATCCGGAAATAATCTGCGCGGTAAAGGTTTTCACAAAGACTTTTTGATAGGCCACCTCTTCAAAGAACAACCAGTCGATGTAGAAACTTATTACTCTCGATGCTATGAGCAGACCTACGACAGCAAGACCAATAAAAAGAAACCGGGTTTTTTTTCCTCTCACTTTGTGTTACCCCCTAAAAAAATAAATTCATTATCGCAGGTATTATTGGCTGAGTAAACAATGGCCATTATCAACCGCTTTACATACGCCGTAGCTATTATTTGTTTTGCGGGAGTACCTTACCTTCGCTTACAGGCTTCCCTGTTCCGACTCTATTGGTCTTAGAAATATTTTTATCGATTTTGATAATTTTTAGCTGCCCTGCTGTGCTCGATAATGTGGGTTTAGTGACAATCGTCTGCTCAATACCCTTTGCCTTCAGTTTGTTTTTGACGCCATTGAGGATTGAATCATCGCACTGACTGGAACAGGTCACAGTGACAACACCTTTTTCCTTATCAATCTGTGTTCTTTCAACCCCTTTTACAGCGCCGATCTTTTTTGCTACTAAAGCCCAATCTATGGGGCTTTTTGAGGTGAGCTGGACCATATAGAATTCGTATGCTGCCAAAACAGTGGACGCGAAGAAAAGGGTCATTAAGATACCGGCTAATACGATACGGATGCCTGGACGTTTCATTGCAGCCTCCTCGATATATACGAGATTTCTTCAACATGTATCATATCGCCGGATTTCTGTCAACGGTCTATATTAGTAATCAAAATAGGGGCAATATGTTGCCTTGCCCTTGTAAATAATGTGAGGGACTACTGCCTGTGATATAGACACTGCAATAGTGAGACTGGTTTAAGGACTTGACTTTATGGGCATAAACCATTACCTTAAGGGTGAGTTTGCGGAAACAATAACAGAGGGAGATTTTTATAATGATACGTGCAAAACTCTGGTTCCGATGCGCAGCCATGCATGATCCGGTAACGCCTATGGTGGCACAGCCTGCCCTTGTGGGCTGGGAGGCAAAAAAACGCAGGGTGGACCTTACCATAGAACGCGCCTTTAACGGAGAAGAGCTTGTCAAGAGAATGAAGGGGTGGGTTACCACAGATCCCTATGAAGTTATCGAAGTGGTGAAAAAGTATGGTAAGCTGAAAGTCCTCGATGACAGAGAACTGGTTATTGAAATTGAGAAAGAAGAAGCCTTCAATGGCCTTCAGGACGCCCTCCTGGATGCGTTCGGACCGGAAGTAGATATCGAGATGGTGAAAAAAGCAGGGAAATAATCCACCGGATAAGGAAAAAGGAAGAAAAAAGAGGGAAGAGGGAGGGAATTGCGTACATCGAATCACTTCACACTCCGGGAACCTTCGAAATCATCTATTTATGAAACATATCAGAAATTTCAGCATTATTGCACATATAGACCACGGCAAGTCAACGCTTGCCGACCGTCTCATTCAGTACACTCATCTCGTTGAGGACCGCCAGTTTCGGGACCAGATATTGGACAACATGGATATCGAGCGCGAACGGGGCATTACGATCAAGAGTCAAACCGTTGATCTGCCCTATGTTGGCAAAGACGGAGTCGAATATGAACTCAACCTTATCGATACACCGGGACATGTCGATTTTTCTTACGAAGTCTCCCGTGCCCTCGCTTCCTGTGAAGGGGTTCTCCTCCTCGTTGACGCCGCTCAGGGTGTTGAGGCACAAACCCTCGGTAATCTCTATGCTGCCATGGAGCACAATCTTGTTATCATTCCTGTTATTAATAAGATCGATCTCCCTGTAGCTAATATCGAAGGAGTGAAGAACGAGATTGATCAGGAATTGGGATTGGACTCTGATTTGGCCATCCTCTGTTCTGCAAAAGAAGGGATCGGCATTGAGGATATTTTTCATGCTGTTATAGAAAGAGTGCCGGCCCCCACGGGTGATGCAGAAAAACCTCTTTCCGCGCTCATCTTCGACGCGCACTATGATCCCTTCCGCGGTACCATCGTGAGTTGCCGTATATTTGACGGCACTGTGAAACCCGGCGATATGATCCGCCTCATGTATAATGGAACAACATATAAGGTTGAAGAGGTAGGGGTTTTCCGCCTTCCCAGGGAACCGAAAAAAGAACTTACGGCAGGCATGGTTGGTTACATTATTGCAGGCATAAAAACGGTAAGCGACACCAGAGTTGGCGACACTATTACTCTTGATAACAATCCAATAGCAGAGGCACTCCCCGGTTTTATTGAAGTAAAACCGGTTGTCTTTTCTTCCATTTACCCTATTGCCTCCGATGACTACCCATCACTTGTAGAGGCCCTCGAAAAGTACAAGCTCAATGATGCTGCGCTGGTATATCAAAAAGATTCTTCGGCGGCCCTCGGTCAGGGTTTCCGGTGCGGTTTTCTGGGGCTCCTTCACCTTGAGATTGTTCAGGAACGTCTTGAACGGGAGTTCGACCAGTCTATTATTATGACAGCGCCCAGCGTTCAATATCGTTTTTTTCTCAATGACAGCAGTGTGGTGGAGGTCGATAATCCTCTCTATTATCCGGACCCGGCCAAGATAAGAAAATCGGAAGAACCTTTTATCAAGGCAAGCATCCTCGTCCCTGAGCGTTATGTGGGGGTAGTGATGAAGCTCTGTATGGAGCGCCGTGGCGTCAATTCTCATTTGAGTTATCCGGCGCCGGGCAGGGTGGAGATTACCTTCGATTTGCCTCTTGCGGAGGTTATCTTTGATTTTTACGACAAGTTGAAAAGTGTAACCCAAGGCTATGGCTCTTTTGATTATGAGATTATTGACTACAGGGAAAGTAACCTCGTAAAACTCGATATACTCGTAAACGGCGAAAAGGTCGATGCGCTCTCAATCCTTGTTCATCATGACAATGCACGGGAGCGGTCCCTCAGAGTATGCGAAAAGTTAAGAGAGGAGATACCAAAACAACAATTCAAGATTGCCATCCAGGGCGCTATCGGCGGCAAAATCATCGCCCGTTCCACCATCTCAGCTTTTAGAAAGGACGTTACTGCCAAGTGTTACGGCGGTGACATTTCGAGAAAGAGAAAGCTCCTTGAGAAGCAGAAGAAAGGCAAGAAACGGATGCGCATGGTGGGCAACGTCGAGATACCTCAGAGCGCTTTTTTGGCAGCCCTCAAAACAGACGATGAGTAATCAGGTATTACCGGGGTTGTATGTTCACATCCCCTTCTGTAAAACCAAATGCCCCTATTGTGATTTTTATTCAATTACCGATAGCACCGGCGCAAATACGTTCCTTGATGCAGTAATAACCGAAGCCGGTCTTTACCGGGATATTTACCAGGAATTCGATTCGCTCTATTTTGGCGGGGGGACGCCATCCTTTGTGGACGATAAAGAGTTTGCAAGGCTTGTCTCCGGCCTGCAGTCCCTCTTTGTTTTTTCACCACATACGGAAATTACCGTTGAAATGAATCCTGACGATGTGACAAGGGAAAAATTATCGCTTTATAAATCACTTGGCATTAACAGAATCAGTCTGGGGGTTCAGTCATTCAATGATAAGGAACTTGTTTTTTTGCAAAGAAGGCATACGGCAGCCGGAGCGAAAGAGGCAATTCACCTTATACAATCAGCGGGGTTTGCTAATTTTGGCATTGACCTTATTAATAGTCTGCCGGGTCAGAGGGCGAAGAATTGGATGAAGACGCTTGAGGAGGCATCTTCTTTTAAACCGGCCCACATCTCCTGTTACCAGCTTACCATCAATGGCGCAACGCCATTCGGAAAAATGGTTCAGGAAGGGGCTCTCAAATTGCCTTCTGATGAAAAACAGAGGAATTTTTTCTTGTCTACATCTCATTTTCTCAAAGAGAGAGGGTTCATACATTATGAGATCTCCAATTTTGCCTTCGGGGAAGCTTCCCGTTCCCGCCACAACATGAAATACTGGAGCCATGTCCCCTACCTGGGTTTGGGACCCGGCGCCCACTCTTTTCACAATAATGTACGATGGTGGAATGTGCGATCCATCGAGCAATATCTCAAGGCGCTCAGCATAAAAGAAATGCCCGTTGAAGGTCGTGAAAGGCTTTCCAGCGAACAGTTGGAATTGGAGAAGCTTTTTCTCGGTTTGAGAAACCTTGAAGGGGTTGAGATCAGTGATACACCCTGTGAATCCATAAATGAAGTTGCGTTGAAGAGGCTCATCGCAGAAAAGCTTGTAGAGATCCATGACGGAAAGATAATTCCCACAACAGCAGGTTATCTCGTTGCAGATCGTTTACCACTCTTGATTTCAGGATAGTTGTCACCCCCCATTAAATTTTTATTGACAACGAGTTATTTATCGGTTATTATAAATCCAGTTATGTTATTTAATTCACATACTCGGTGTTTAGAAGCTGTCAACTATGATACAAATATGACAGCAGTAAGCAAGATGGCCACAGAAGCCGATTTAGAAACATTTAGAAAGTGCAACAATTCACAAAGTAGTCTATTAAACTAAAAATCATCTCCTTAAGCTTCTCATAATAACCCCCCTTCCCCCTGGGCACCCACCTAGGGGGTTTTTCTTTACAATGGGGGTCAATTTATTGTATACTTTTTCCTCAATATGGATATTAGTGGAGCAGACATGTATACGGGGGGCCTTCTTGGCCTTATTTATGCCGCAGGGCCTGTTGCAAAGGCAGTGCTGGTTATCCTCTTTTTCTTCTCCGTCATTTCCTGGACAATTACCTTTATAAAATGGAGACAATTCAACAGGACCGATAATGAAGGCGACCGTTTTTTCAGGGCAGTCAAAGAAGCCGATTCCTTCAAAAAACTCATTTCCGTTTATCGGGACAGTCAGGATAATGCCTTTTACCGGTTGGTCCTTGCATGTTATAAAGAGGTTACATCAAGGCAGAAAGATAATTCTGTCTTAAAACCGGAGGCAATTCCCGCTATAGAAAATATTCTGAAAATCACCATTGCCGAAGAATCGGTGAAGCTTGAAAGACGACTAACTTTTCTCGCAACGACGGCAAACACGGCCCCCTTTATCGGGCTCTTCGGCACTGTCTGGGGGATTATGGATTCTTTCAGAGAGATCGGGGTAAAAGGAACGACAAGTCTTGCCGTTGTTGCTCCCGGTATCAGCGAAGCGCTTATTGCCACTGCCATCGGTCTCGCCACTGCCATACCTGCTGTTCTTGCGTACAATTACTGCCTCGGAAGACTGAAACGGATCCTTTCCAGATTGGATAATGCTGCCATGTACCTTATCAATATTATCGAAAAATGAATACTTCCAGAAAAGAATCTAAAGGACCTCTCTCCGAGATCAATGTAGTGCCTCTCGTTGATATTATGCTGGTGCTCCTTATTATCTTTATGATCACTGCTCCGATGATGCAGCATGGAATGGGTATAGATGTTCCTAACGTGACAGCCAAGCCGCTTCCAACAAAGAATGAACCGCAGGTCCTGAACATCACACGGAACGAGAATCTGATCCTCAATGAAAAAAAATTAAACATAAAGGACCTTAAAGCGGCTGTTCAATTTTTGTTTAATAATAAAACCAACAAGGAAATTTTCTTACGGGCCGATAAGGATGTGTCCTACGGATTTGTGGCGCGGTGTATGGGCATTGTACGGGAAGCAGGTGTGGAAAAGATTAATATGGTAACAAAACCATTGGAAAGTAATGAGTGAAGAAGCCTGGTACAAGATGCTGGCAGTCTCTTTTGCGCTCCATATCCTTGTCGTGGGGGCTTTTAGCGTCCCTCTTCAATCAAAATCAAAAAAAATAGATCTGTCCTCATCATATTCTGTAAACCTTGTGGGAGGAGTGGGCAATCTGGGTAGCGGCCCGCAAAAGAGCGTTGCCCCTGAAGTAAAAAAGACGCCGATAAAACCCGTGCCGGTGGTGAAAGAAAAGAAACCTGCCTCGACAAAAAGCAAGCCTGTTCCCATTAAAAATGAAAAAAATCTTGTTTCCATTTCCAAGAAAAAAGTCCCTGAAAAAGCAACTCCGACACAGGACGAGATGGACCAGCTAAAGAAAAAGATTCAAAATCTCAGAAAAAAGACAGACTATCTTGACGTGGCAAAAGCTGGTGGCGGTACCGGGAAGGCATCGGGCGCCGGGGGTTTACCTCTTTCCGGTGATGGAACAGGCAGGCCTCTTGACCCGATGACACAAAAGTATTTGATGGATATCTGGGATAAGATAAAAGGGGCCTGGAATGTCCCCGGCATGGCATCCAGAAAAGACTTGGAGACGATAGTAACTATCAAAATAAGAAAAGACGGCCGAATCGTCGATATTAATATCGAGAAAAGATCAGGCAACAGGGTCTATGACGAGTCGATACTCCGTGTTTTACGGGCTGTAGAGCCTCTGCCTCCTATACCTCAATCGCTCAATATGGATTCCATTGAGGTAGGCTTCCGGTTTCTGCCGGGGGACATCACATGACGCCCTTGCAGAGTATCATTATGGGTGCAATCCAGGGGGTTACAGAATTTCTCCCCATCAGCAGTTCAGCCCACCTTATTATCATACCCTGGTTCTTTCATATAGAGGATGGCAATATCAACAAGCTTACCTACGATGTGATGCTCCACCTCGGAACTCTCCTGGCAATCCTGTGCGTCTATGGAAAGAAGCTTCTCCGCATTATTGTTGAAGGATTGATCGATTTCAGAGCGGGCCGCGGCAAAGAGTCGTTGCTCGCAAAACTCATCATAGCCACGATTCCTGCCGGTGTTGCCGGTATTTTGTTGCAGCATGTCATCGAAACGTACCTGAGAACACCATTTGTTGCGGCCTATATGCTTGCCTTTGTCTCCATCCTGATGATTATCGCCGAAAGGATACACGTGAATAGAAGAGAGATCTCTCATCCTGTAGCTATTGCTATAGGCCTTGCGCAGGCTGTTGCTCTCGTGCCGGGTACATCACGAAGCGGCGCGACAATTACCATGGGGATGTTTCTGGGACTCAAGCGAAGTGAAGCTGTTGATTTTTCATTTTTACTATCTATCCCCATTATATGCGGTAGCGCACTGTATGAGATGAGACATTTTGAGTACCACAGTGGGAATACTGGTATCTATCTTTATGGAGGACTGTCAGCATTTATTTTTGGCTTATTGAGCCTCAGTTTTCTTATAAAATACCTGAAAAAACATACCCTTGATATCTTTGCTTATTACAGGATTCTTCTTGCCCTCATCATACTCCTCGCATCACTGCAATGGAATTAGTTTCCGTCCAGAAAGGGTTATTTTCCGCCCTGGCGGCGTCAATCTGCGGTTTTGCTTGTGCGGCGTACATGAGTACGCCTCCGCGCAATCCCTTGATTGCCCCACGACTTCTCGCGGGGTGGTTCATTATCTTGCCAGGACGAAAAATCCCTCCTTTCTGAATCGGAAACTGGCAGTCTCTTGTTTCGAGGTTAAAGGATGTGTCTATGAATAGAGAAGAGCAAGATATCTCAGGCCCCGATATGGGAGACGGGTTTGTGCACTATGATCCGGACAACCTGCCATACGAAAAACTGCGCCTTTGTGAATACCTGTCGGAATTACCGGAGCTTACACCGGAAGAGGTAAAAGATCCCAAGGAAAAATGATGCATGAAGCACAGACAGCTCTCTCCGAAACAGATATCCTCCTTCCAAAGCACTATTTATCGATACTTCACAGAACATGGCCGGGATCTTCCCTGGAGAAATACCAACGATCCCTATTGTATCCTTGTTTCTGAAATGATGCTTCAGCAAACTCAGGTAGAGCGGGTCATGGAGAAATATGGTCTTTTTCTGTCACGGTTTCCCGACTTTGTTTCCCTTGCAAAGGCAACCCTCAGAGAGATATTAGTTGTGTGGCAAGGATTAGGGTACAACAGGCGTGCCATGTCTCTTATGAAACTTGCGCAGGTCGTTGTAACCGAAAATCACGGAAAACTCCCCGCAAATTTGGAAGCATTAGTAAAACTGCCGGGGATCGGGCGGGCAACTGCCGGATCTATACTTGCCTTTGCATTTCATGAACCTTCGGTTTTTATCGAAACCAATATCCGAAGGGTTTTTATCCATCACTTTTTTCAGGACCGGGAAGATGTCCATGATGACGAAATCATGGCCCTCGTGGAAGTAACGCTGGATAGATCGAATCCGAGGGACTGGTACTATGCTCTTATGGACTACGGGTCCATGCTGAAAAAACAAATTGCAAATCCCAACAAGAAAAGTGCCCATTATACACGGCAGTCTCCTTTCGAAGATTCCGATAGAAAAATCCGGGGTGCTATCCTGAAGGCCCTTGTCAGGGATGTATCCATGACAGAAGAAGGTATGACTACTGCAATTGGCGGCGAGAAGGAGCGAATGAAAAATATTTTATCTGCGTTAGTCAAAGAAGGTTTTATCGTGAAAAGAGACAAAACCTATTGTATCGTATGATACACTGCTGAAAATACCCGGTTATTATTTTTTGAAGATCACATTTCCCTTGGTATCAACATCGACAGTGACCGTATCGCCTTCTTTTATCTCACTCTTGAGAATCATGAGCGCCAGCGTATCCTGGATCTTTTTCTGGATCAGTCTTTTCAGAGGGCGTGCGCCGTAGGCAGGGTCATATCCTTCTTTCGCGATCATATCTTCCAGTTTCTTTGTGTATTTCAGGCCGATGTTCCTGTCTGCGGCACGTTTTGTGAGATAAACAAGCTGGAGGCGCACAATCTGCCCGATATTCTCTGCCGAGAGGGACCTGAAAATAATGATGTCATCTATTCTATTGATGAACTCCGGTTTGAAATGTCCCTTGACGGCTTCCATGACGCGGGTCTTCATCTCTTCGTAATCTTTGTCGGTGAGGTCAGTGATCCACTGGCTTCCGATGTTGGAGGTCATGATAATCACGGTATTTTTGAAATCCACTGTTCTTCCCTGACCGTCAGTGAGTCTCCCGTCATCGAGTACCTGGAGGAGGACGTTAAAGACTTCCGGATGTGCCTTTTCGACTTCATCAAGAAGGATAATCGAGTAAGGTCTTCTCCGCACTGCTTCTGTGAGATATCCCCCTTCTTCGTAACCCACATATCCCGGTGGTGCACCGATGAGACGGGACACGGAATGCTTTTCCATAAATTCGCTCATATCTATTCTGACAATAGCCTGTTCATCATCGAAGAGGAATTCTGCAAGGGCTCGTGCGAGCTCTGTTTTTCCCACTCCTGTGGGCCCAAGGAAAAGAAAAGAACCGAGAGGACGATTCGGGTCCTGTAATCCTGCCCGGGCCCGTCGTACTGTATTTGCAACGGCTTCTACGGGTTCGTCCTGGCCGATGACCCTTTGATGGATCCGCTCTTCCATCTGGACGAGCTTTTCCATATCCCCTTCGAGCATCTTTGAAACGGGGATACCCGTCCATTTGGAGATGACCTGCGCGATGTCTTCTTCATCGACTTCCTCCTTGAGCATTCCGGAGCCTTTCTGGAGTTGCGCCAATTCATCGTTTTTCTTTTTTAATTCCTGTTCAAGGCCTGCAATAAGCCCGTAACGGATTTCAGCCACTTTTCCGTAATCGCCTTTTCTTTCCAGTTCATCACCTTCTGTTTTTGCGTGGTCGATCTTTTCCTTGATTTTACTGATGTCCGTAATGAAGGCCTTTTCTTTTTCCCACTGTTTTCTCTTTTCACCCACGTCTATTTTGAGTTCCTTCAATTCGTCTTCAAGTTTTTTCTTCCGTTCCTTAGATGCCTCGTCTTTTTCCTTTTTCAGCGCTTCAATCTCGATCTGTATCTGGATGATCCTTCGTTCGACCTCGTCAATCTCAGTGGGGACGCTGTCGATCTCCATTCTTAGCCGTGAAGATGCTTCGTCAATGAGATCAATAGCCTTGTCAGGTAGAAATCTGCCCGTAATATAGCGATGGGAGAGGGTCGCGGCGGCTATGATAGCAGGGTCTTTGATACGGATGCCGTGGTGGAGTTCGTACTTTTCTTTAAGGCCCCGCAGGATTGCTATGGTCTCCTCCACGCTTGGTTCACCCACGTATACCGGCTGGAAACGCCGTTCAAGGGCAGCATCTTTCTCTATGTACTTACGGTATTCGTCCAGGGTTGTGGCGCCGATACAGCGAAGCTCACCCCGCGCAAGGGCGGGTTTGAGCATGTTCGATGCGTCAACGGAACCCTGCGCTCCTCCGGCGCCGACAATAGTATGGAGCTCATCGATGAAAAGGATGACACTACCAGCCGCTTCATCGATCTCTTTAAGGACTGCTTTGAGCCTGTCTTCAAATTCTCCTCTAAATTTAGCGCCTGCAAGGAGTGCCCCCAGATCGAGGGACAGCACCCGCTTGTTTTTGAGGGTTTCCGGGATGTCACCGCTTAGTATCCTTTGGGCAAGTCCTTCCACGATTGCAGTCTTGCCGACGCCGGGTTCGCCGATAATGACGGGATTATTTTTGGTCCTCCGGGAAAGGACCTGCATGACGCGGCGCACTTCTTCATCACGACCGATGACGGGATCGAGTTTGCCTTTCCTCGCTTCTTCCGTTAAATCTCTGCAGTATCTCTGCAGGGCCTGATATTTTTCTTCCGGGGCCTGATCGGTAATGCGCTGCGTTCCTCTGATATCCTTGAGGACCGTGTAGATGCTTTCCTTTGTTACCCCATGGCTTTTGAGAATATGTGCTGCAGCTACGTCCTTTATTTCCGTAACGCCGATCAAGAAATGCTCTGTGCTTACATATTCATCTTTGAGCCGTTCTGCCTCGGAAAAAGCTATGTCGAGTGCCTGTTTGAGGTGGGGTGAAATGTACACCTGCGCTGAGCCTTCTACACGGGGCATTTTTTTTAATTCTTTTTCCAGATCGTTGTTGATCGATTCCGGTCGTGCCCCCAGCTTTTCAAGAATGGGCCGAATAACCCCTTCCTTCTGCGCTATAAGGGCAGCGAGGAGGTGTTCATTTTCAACTGCCTGATGACCCAGCGATTCTGCCTTCTTCTGTGCATCGGAAATGGCTTCCTGGGCCTTTATCGTTAATTTCTCCCAGTTCATGTAATCACCCCATCATATATTTATTAGCTTTCAGCGTTCAGCTTAAAGCTTTCAAAAATGTTATCTTCTATGAGTTACTATACCTAATCACTGTTCGCTGTGTGCTTATACTGACAATATAATCACGATATTTCTAAAATCAACAATTCCATTTCTCAATTAAAGTACCATCTTTCATCTTTCCACTTCAAACCGTCGTCCATATTTACCCGGGACCAGTCCCGGAGTAATCGAGGAATATTCCATGGGTCTTACGGCAATCTGATGGTGTGTTAGTGGCTATGTATGTCTTCCTGAATGATGTTTCCGTTATTGCTTTCTGAACTGTGGAAATTTCAAGCGGTATTCGAAGATAGACCAATTTATCCGATACCGGGTGTTTTGTGTCCGGCCAACGGCTTGAGCAAAAACTCCATCTGCGGCGTTCTGCCGCGCCATGCGTTTGCTCAGCGTATGTATATACGCTTCCGCGCCAGCAAGGCTCGCAGCCCATCCACATCTGGAGTTTTTGCTCAAGCCGTTGGCCACTCCACGCCGGGACAGGTCCCGGCAATAGTCGAGGAGTATTCAATGTGTTTGAGCTTCGCGGAGCGAAGCTTCTTGTTTGGCAGCATATTCGAGAATGTGTTGGTGGCTACGGACATCTTCCTGTAAGACACACCTGGCATGCTTTCGGAAACCACGAAGATTTCAAATGGCATTCAATTACCGGGTGGTCGATTTTACCCTTGCAATTAGCCGACGATTGCGGGAAAATGGACTAATAGTCGGGTAGATCATCAAAGTTACGGAAGTTACCAACATTTCCGACGGTCTACTGGAGAGGCGTTATAAAAGTTATTGAATAATTTAGAGGATGTGACCAATAACCTTCGCGTGGAACATGTCATGCAGGCCATCACTCAAAGAAAGCAGACTCAGGCTTATTAACCATAGTGAGGTGGGGTAAATTGACAACTCAGGATCGTAATTGGCTTATTTCTTAGTGTAAAAGTTATTTATTAATTTTAGAAATATAAAACATATGTTTGCAAAATGCGGAGAACTGTATATGCCAAAATTCCTCACTTTATACATGAAAAAAGAAACAATTGAAGAAAATACGACAAGGTATGTTGGTCTTGTGGACTCATGGTCATCAAATACAAAACTCGATACATGTAATGTTGAGATTGGAGACTCTGTTTATTGGGTCACTATTAAGAGGGCATCATTATACATCGTATCCGCGTTACGAGTTGGAAGAATACTTTCTTATACAGATTTTGTAAGGCAGTATGGAAAAGATTTGGCTGATGGTTGGCCGCATGGAGAACTATTTTATATAGCGGCACATGCCACGACAATTGCAATAGACCGAGACGTCTCTCCAACGGATGCAAAGCAAATCAGATTTGAAAGCAATAAGGATAGACTCAAGTTTAATCCACCAGGTAGTGATTGTCTCGATCCCCAAACATTGCGAGCGCCAAGAATGATGACCCCGGCTTCAGCTTTAATACTGGATAAGTACCTTGGCCATTATGTTCAGGTCTCAGCAAATTATATAACTGTATGGAAAAGCTTTTTATGATCCATTGAACCATTGTGGTGAATAGTAAATCAATAGATTGGCGAGGGAAAAAAGATTCGGCAACCAAACTCTTAAACGATGTGGAAAGGGTCAGCGTGATAGGTCTTATACTTCCAGGTGGTAGATTTTTATGCATTTAATAGTTGGCTTAGTACTATTGCTAATAGTATTCTCAAGCCGTGGTCTTTGGAGGTATTGGCTCTTGATTCTTGTAGGCATCCTATTTCTCGGTATAACAGTGCAGTTCTGGTATATAACCCTACCCCTAGCTCTACTGCTCATTAGCATTGGGGCATACAAATCAGGGAAATGGGGCAAGTTAAGGGCATCCATATCGGAAGGTTTTGAGATAGAGAAAGATGGAAGGACACGTCTCCAGACTATCAGAGATGACTGGCAATGTGTTAAAATAAGCTGGGATCAATATGACGAAGCGTGCAGAAAATACTATCTGTCAGAATTCAAGGGGCTTTGTAAAAAATACAACCCAGATGAGCCGCTTACAGCTTTTTCTAATCTGAGCAGGGACGCGCGAAACCTTGATGTTTTAGGCTTTTGGTCACTGGAGGCAAGGAACAAAGGACTTTTGAGTGACAGCGAAGCAGATCTCGTTGTCAATTTAAGTTGCTATGTCGATAAAATCCATGATGCACAGGCTGTAGCCGATCGAGACCTTCGTCTTAGTCAGCTAAGCGAACAGCTTTCCAAAGATTATTCTACTGGGCTCGAAGTAACCTCCGCAAAATCACAGAAACGATCCACAAAACGAGATACATCTTGGAGTTCCACGAGATCGCATAGACCATCTAATCCTAATATGAGCTTAAGGAAAATGAGACACAAGATGATGGGGCGTTGAGAGGGGGGGGAGATATAAGGTTGTTGTTTGCGTGAAGAATGTTATGTAGGATACGTTAGAGATTTCTACAATTGAGAGGCTGAAAACAGGCCAACCCTATCTGGTAGGTTTCATTATGGACAGGAAGGAACTGAGGAGTTAGTCTCCAATCAGATTATTGTGACAAAGTTAGGAGCTTCTGGGGCGGCTTGAGAGTAATTAAACTATTTCGTGAAAAAAGATGATTAAGAAAACAATATTTCTCTATCGATGCCCTGTTTGTGGCGCTCATCCAAAGAAAGAGAACCTCGTGAGGTTTTTGGATTCCTGGAAAAAATCGCCCGAGGATAAGATTATAAATTTGATCGGTATATTCTCTAAGACGCTAGAAATACTGATCGATAGTAAAAAACGATGGATCAGCAATGAAATGCTTAGTGTTTTCGGAAAAACACGCGATTCTCTGAGGCTTTGTCTTAGTCCTAATGCGAACACAGAATCAAACAATCACAACCTTGTTACTAAAAATCAGAAATGTGTATTGTTTGCCCATTTTGACTGTCCGTTTTGCAATTCAACATCAGGTAAAAGACCTTCTGATAGATACTTTAATGAATGGAACGACGCCGATAAGCTACAGATAAGTAACCTGCTGTACGAAGTTAGCCTGGTTTTCAATGCAGTACTTTCGGAAAAACCCCCATGGGCAGATGCCACGTTTTTGAAATCATTAAAGGAATGTTTAAGCGCAAGCCGGGAGGCACTGGAATCTATCGGACTCTCTGAATGCTCCCTGTGCGGAAGGTTTGTGAATAGTATCGAGTTCGATGAGAACAGAAATTTTTCAATCTGCCCCTGGTGCCGAGATGATCAACAACTGGAAAGACTGCCAGAAGGTATGGTATGGGGCATGAGGGCCCCAAAGATGGATGAGCGCCCTCCGCTGATCTTTGACCTTCAATTGCCCACTCCACCAGACCCGCATGATATTGATAAAGTGTTAAGTTTTGTGAGGAGTTTACAGGTCGACGGCAAGAAATTAATTTATGACGAATTCATGAAATGCGTGGATGGTATGAAAAGACATAATTTCATATTGTCTTTCGAAGACAGATCGATGAAGACTTCCTATTATTGGGATCAACCTTATAATGATGACTCTCATTGGAACTTCAATAATCTTTACGAATTGGTCCCCGCAGATTTTATTAAAAGGGGTTTCTACGGGATTGGATTTGTAGCTTTCGATTTACACATTCCAAACACTGGAGAATTTAGAGCCCCAGATGGTGCCATTCCAAGGGATAGGATAGTAAGAACTTCAAAGGAACATGTTTCTGAATTTATTAGATTAAACTCCCCATGGAAAGTTAGATTCCGTAAACTTGAAATCGAATCAAGGACCGATTATGATTTCTTTCAATTCAACGCATATGTCGGAATAAAATTTCCTATCTTGCATGAATCCGCCTTGCCAGACAAAGCAACATGCAAGCATGAATTTCGATTATTAGACCGGGTGGGATATGAGTGGCGATTGATCTGGGAATGTGGGCGCTGCGGGTATATCTGTTTCTGCAATTGTTTCAAGGAAGCTATCGAGGCAAAGCTAAAATATAAAAGAATCGATTGTTTAGAATATGACTGTATTGACTTGGAGTACACAAACATTAGCAGAAACAAAGTGAACATCAAGGAACTGCCGTTCCACGACAATGCCTGCGAATTATGCCGTGGATTAACATCTTCCCATGATAGCAATACGTTCGATGATGATTTTGGAAGAAAGTATGGCGCATATATAATAAAACGCACGATTGAACTATGGCTGGAAGGAGCTTATTCCAAAAATTTTAAATTATTGGAAGCCGAAGCAAAGAAACAAATGAAAAAGGTCTTAGCATACACCTTCTTTTCTTGATTATGGATCATGTTTATTTTCATAACCGTATGTTTCTGTACGCTCGCTCCCACTGGTCCATTCCGGTGTTCCCGCAAGAACGGAAAAAGATCTTCGCAAGAAAACGAGATCTTTTATGAGGATGTTGGTGAAGAAGTCCAACATGTGAAGAAATACTTCGAACATAAGAAGGTTGCCTATTCCACATATAGTTTAGGTATTTAATTGCCGGAGTGATATCACCGGAAACCTCATTTTCTTTTGGTAAACCTCAACTTTATCGTTACCTCGTCTCCACTCTTCATGGGTGTTAGACGCAATTTTGCCATTCTATATTTTTTCAAAAAACAGAAGAATTAAATTTTATCGATGCACTTCCTTGAAGAGAGTTTTAAGCCTAAGCCGGGCATACAACGTTTCAAGCGGTAACGATAAATTCCCCATAATGCCGTTGACATTTGTTGAGGGTCATATCATAATTGAAACAACGATTACACAAAATAATAAAGCGAACTGCACGCACTATATTGATGACAGGTACGGCATAGGAGCGAGAAATGAAATTCGAAGATTTTATTACATGGATAAAACAAAATATAAATGAGTGGCAATCGTTCCCGACGCTGGGAGAAGTAAAAAAGAAACGCGAAGGAAAAGCTTTGAAGAAGAAAAGCTTTTTAGCTAAATACAATAATCAACAAAACATAGTGCTTTTTAAACTTCCTAAGTATGATGAAGAAGGTAAGACAGCGGTTAAGACAACAATAGGGCAACTACAAACTATTTTTGACAGGTTTATGGAAGCATCCCCAGCAGATAAAATATCTTCTTCTTACTACCAAATACAAATTTGGAAAGAAGCTCCAAATAAGATTGCCACCCCTGCTATCGCGGCTATAATATGGTATTGGTATGATTTAAAAAGGTGATGGTTATCGGAAAAAAAATACTCCAGGCGATACCGACGAAAGGGTACGGAGTGCGTGGATCATTTCTATAAAGTTAAGGCTAAGGGTAGGCCTTTCCCGATGTGGTGTGCACATATATGCACCTCCGAGATAATGGAAAAAGAAATATCAACGGGACGTTATTCGCAATATAGATAATTTACACAAAAAATCATTCGAAGGAGGTCGAACGTGACTGATATTCTGCTGATGGTGGCTCTTGTTCTGCTGATCATTGTCGTTATTTTTCTATTCATGCTCTTGAGGAAAGCCTCGCAAGCCGATCCCTCAGTACTTGGTTCCCGTCTTGATGCTTTCGAAAAAGCACAGGAGCGTACCGAACGGTCGGTCAGAGAAGAAGTAAGCAAAAGCAGAGAAGAACTGAGTAAGGCCGCGAGAGATCAACGGCAGGAACTCACGGAAGCCTTCAAAGCATTTGGTGATTCTGTGGTACAACGGATGATGGATGTTGCCAGCCTGCAGAAAGGTCAGCTTGATGCATTTTCCGATCAGCTTGCCTCTTTCGCAAAAGCGAGCGGTGAAAGACTCGACGGTGTTCGTGCTGAATCTGCCATCGGAGCCAAACAGTTGAGGGAAGAGGTAGTAGCGACTCTCAGCAGTATTTCCGAAACAATAACCAAGACTATGAGTGGACTTACCTCTGCACAAAAGGCACAGTTTGAGTCATTTGCTAACCAGCTTGCCTCTTTCGCAAAAGCGAGCGGTGAAAGACTCGACGGTGTTCGAGTTGAATCTGCTACTGGAGCAAAGCAGCTTCGAGAAGAAGTCGTGACGACTCTTAAGAGTATCTCTGAGACAATGGCCAAAACAATGAGAGATTTGGCTGCAGCTGAGAAGACACAGCTTGAGGCATTCTCTGGGCAGATCGCCTCTTTGACAAAAACCAGTGGCGAGAAACTCGACGGTATCCGAGCGGAATCCGCCACTGGAGCCAAACAGTTGAGGGAAGAGGTGATTGCCGCTCTTAAAGGAATCACAGAAGCTACCACTAAAACAATGGCGGAGTTGGCCAATATCCAGAAGATCCAGCTTGAAACTATGTCGGTTGCGATTGGAAAGCTTTCTGATTCAAATGAGAAGAAACTGGAGGCGGTCAGGGTCACAGTGGAAAATAAACTTCAAAGCATGCAGATCGATAACGCGAAGCAACTTGAACAAATGCGGCAAACCGTGGACGAGAAACTCCAGGGGACGCTGGAAAAGCGTCTGGGTGAATCTTTTAAACAAGTAAGCGAACGTCTGGAACAGGTTCACAAGGGACTTGGAGAAATGCAGACACTTGCCACGGGCGTTGGTGATCTCAAGAAGGTACTGACGAACGTCAAGTCACGTGGGGGGTGGGGTGAAGTACAGCTTGGAGCAATGTTGGAGCAAGTGCTCAATCCTGACCAGTTTGCTACAAATGTGGCTACAAAAGATGGTGGTGAGCGTGTCGAGTTTGCAATCAAGCTACCGGGGCAAGGCACGAGTATGGATGAGATCGTCTGGCTACCGATAGACGCCAAATTCCCCGTCGAAGACTATCAACGCATGATCGAGGCACAAGAGCGGGTTGATACGGAAGGCGTTGAGGTGGCAGGAAAGCAACTGGAAAATCGCGTCAAGGCTTGCGCGCGAGACATCAGCGAAAAGTACTTAAACCCTCCAAAGACGACGGACTTCGGCATCCTGTACTTACCCATAGAAGGTCTCTTTGCCGAAGTTATTCGTAGGATAGGTTTGACGGAGATCATCCAAAGAGAACGCCGCATTGTTATCGCGGGACCAACTACATTGTGGTCAATTTTGAACAGTCTCCAGATGGGCTTCCGTACGCTGACTATTCAGAAGCGTTCCAGCGAAGTATGGAACCTCCTTGCAGCCGTCAAGACCGAGTGGACAAAGTATGGTGATACCCTGGAAAGTGTGCAAAAAAAGCTGCAACAGGCATCGGACACTATTGAGAAGGCCAAAACAAGATCAAGAGCCGTCGGAAGGAAACTCAAGGACGTACAAGAGCTTCCAGCGGGTGAGGTCACCGTCTTGCTTCCACAAACTTTGATGGAAGATGATGTAGAAGTTAGTGAAGCCGATAGAGAGGAAGGTGATTAGATGTAAATTGAACCCATATCTCTTTGCCACCGAGAACAACAAGGACAGGGACGGAGCCATCCTGGTTTTTCAATTCAGAAAGTTTGTGAGTGACATCAGGGTTCATGTGCACATTCGGCAATTATCTCGGTAAGTTTCATCCCCATTTCCTAGCGCTTGTCACGGACGGATTAGCACTCGCGCCGTATTCTATTTCAATCGGTAATCCCTGTTTTAGCAGATGGTCTGAGTTCAACATTCGTAGGTGTTAAACATAACCACACAAACCACCTAATTGCTGTGATTTTTGACAACGTTGGCCCGTTGTGCTAATTAAATAGCCATGAAAGTCGAATGGGAAGGCAAGAACTACGAATTTGAAAAACCTATGCAGGTATCCCGGCTTCTTGAAGAACTCTCATTGAGCAGAGAAGCCCATCTCGTGGTAGCAAACAGTAAGCTGGTTACCGAGGACCACAAACTGGGAATCGATGATGACATAAGGGTCATACGGGTAATCTCAGGCGGATGAAATGCAGAGTCTGCGGACAACCGGCGAGCATTAACCTTCGATCATACAAGACCGCACTCTGCGACAGCGATTTCATCGCTTTTTTTGAAAAAAGGGTAGCCACAACAATTAAAAAATACCGCCTCATTGCAGAGGGCGATGTCCCTATCGTAGCTGTCTCGGGAGGCAAAGACTCCCTTTCTCTCTGGCATCTCATG
Organism: Syntrophus sp. (in: bacteria); assembly: GCA_013824645.1. Lineage (GTDB taxonomy): Bacteria > Desulfobacterota > Syntrophorhabdia > Syntrophorhabdales > Syntrophorhabdaceae > PNOF01. The sequence continues at coordinate 27,422 of PNOF01000011.1, forward strand.
AATAAGCTTGGCATCCCCTGCGACGGCATCTATATTGATCTCGGTATTGAAGGCTATTCTGATAAATCTCTCGATAAGATAAAAAAGGTCGCTGAAACACTGAAAAGGAAGGTTTATGTATTCCCTATCGGAAGCGTCTTCGACAGAGGTATAGACGGGCTCGCGAAGGCGATCAGAAGGGTGCCCTGTTCTGCCTGCGGCATGATTAAACGTTATATGATGAACAGGATATGTATGGATAAAGGGTATAATGTCCTTGTCACGGGGCATAACCTGGACGATGAGGCTTCGGCGCTCTTCGGCAATATCCTTTATTGGAAGAAGGAATATCTCTGGAAAAAAGATATCGCACTGGAGGCCAAGGAAGGCCATCTTTCCCGAAAGGTGAAACCGTTCTTTTTGTGTTCCGAACGGGAGGCGGCGGCATATGCCATTATGAGTGGTATCGACTATGTCTACGAGGAGTGTCCTTTTTCGATGGGCGCCAAATCCCTTACCTATAAGGGGATGCTTAACAAACTGGAAGAAAAGTCTCCCGGCACGAAACTCATGTTTTTGAAGGGTTATTTGAGGGCCTTGAAAGAGAGAACAAAAAACGAGATAGATCTTCAGGAAGAAACACGGGAAACGAAATATTGTGTCAACTGCGGTTATCCATCGTACACAGAGAAGTGTACCTTTTGCTGGACCCTTGAAAAATTCGGCCTGCATTGTAATATCATTTTCGATGAATACTGTTAGTATTCCATTGACAGTAGGCATGGGGTAATGACATAATTCCGATATGGCAATAATTGATGGTTTGTTGCAGCTTATATTTAACGTTTATGAAGCGTTTACCGTCGCCCTCTACGTCAAGGAGGATGACAGGCTTAATTGTATTTCGTCAGTGACCTTTGCCAAGAGTTTCGATAAGCATAAAAGTCTTCCCCTTGAAGGGACACTCCCCGGATGGGTCATCAAACATAATGCGCCCCTTATTATTCCCAATTACGATCGTGACGAAGATGCCCTCGGCTATTACAGGACGAATGAGGGAATAAAATCTTTCATGGGTTATCCCATGGAGACCGACGGAGTTATTGTCGTCGACAGCAAGAAAAAATATATTTTTACCGAGAAGGAGAAGAAGATCTTAAGCTCCTTTGCCTCAACGATTCACGAAGAACTTGAACGGGAGAAGAAATCGCTGGACAGAGACGAAACCCTTGAAGAATTATACACAGAGAAGCGTATTCTCGGACTTTTCAGCGCCTTGAATCAATCGAAAGTGTCTATACAGGATATGCTCGGTGAGATTCTCCACCTTTCCGGAGGAGATTTTTGTTTTATCGGTATGGAGCGACGGGGGAAGCTGTTTATTCAGGATGTAGCCGGCCCCGGCAATTATGAAGAGATCAAAAAAGAATGCCATCCCGGAGAAAGCATTGCATCCATGGTGATGGAAGGCGGCAGAGAGATGCTTCTGCCCCACAACAGCGGATACTTAAGAGAAAAGGCCCTCTTTTTTCCCGGAGAACCTCTCAAGGCCCGGCAATTTTTCGGTTTTCCCCTTGTTACCGATGATATCCCTTTCGGTGTTATCGGTTTTGTTGCCCTCTATGAACCCCATCTGAGAGAGGGTGCTATCGGGGTATTAAGGAATCTTTCTTCGCTTTTGTCCCTCCATTACACATCATTGTGGATGAAGGAGCATGTGGAAAGGCTCAAAGATTTCGACTCAGTCACGGGTGCCCTCCAGTTTCCTGCTTTTCTTACGCTCCTCGAAAGGATGGTCAAAAAAGAGGATAAATTTTCTCTTGTCTCATTGAAGGTACTCAATATGGAGGCCTATAACAGAAAAAGGGGCGTTGAGGGAACGAACGAAATTTTGCGGAAAGTCTTTCAAGTCATGAAATACTGCGCGGGAAGCCAGTCATTTATTGCGCGGAAGAGCGGCGGCCATTTCTATATAGTGTTGAAGGGGAGTGAAATATTTGAGATAAGAAATATGGTGAAACTGCTTAATCATACAATCGTTAAAAGTCTCTCAGAAGAGCGGATTTCAGAGAGCGGGGGTATGTTGCAATTGGGTGTGACGAGTTTTCCGGAGGATTCAGGGAACCTCTGGGAGTTGTTTGAAAAAGTAGAAAAAAAACTAAAAAAAATTATTGATTAAGGAGGAAGGGGAAATGGGCCTATTTCGGCGATTATTCGGTATGTTTTCCACGCATCTTGCTATGGATCTGGGGACCGCCAACACCCTTATTTATATGAAAGGAGAGGGGATTATTCTTAACCAGCCTTCTGTTGTCGCCATTGATAACAACTCAGGAAGGGTGATCGCCGTCGGAAAAGAAGCGAAAGAATATATCGGTAGGACTCCTCCGAATATCAGCGCAATCAGGCCACTCAAGGATGGTGTCATTGCCGATTTCGATGTTGCCAGGGCCATGATCAAATATTTCTTAAAAGTAGTGAGCACTGAACGGAAAATATCAAAACCGAAAATGGTTGTCGGTGTGCCGGCAGGGATCACCCAGGTTGAAAAAAAGGCGGTTATCGACACCTGTTTCCAGGTAGGTATCCGTGATGTATTCCTTATCGAAGAACCAATGGCTGCAGCGATTGGCGCCGGAATGCCCATAGAACTCCCGAGAGGGAATATGGTTATTGATATTGGCGGCGGTACAACAGAGGTGGCTATTTTAAGTCTTTCTGCGGTTGCCTATAGTGAGTCTTTGCGGGTAGCAGGAGATGAACTTGATGAAGCCATTGTACGCTATATTCAGAAAAAATACCAACTTGCAATCGGTATCATCGCGGCGGAGAAGATAAAGATCGAAGGCGCTTCGGCTTTTCCTGTTGATTCGCTGAGTGATACCATAAACGTTGTAGGGAAAGATCTTCTCACGAGTATTCCCAAGAGCATCAAAATAGCAAAAGAGGATGTAAGGGAGGCCATCGAGGAGCCTGTTACAGCTATTCTCGATGCCATACGGAGGGCCCTTGAAAAGCTGCCCCCGGAATTTATTGCCGACCTCAACGAAACAGGCATGGTCCTCACCGGCGGAGGCGCACTCCTTAAAGGATTAGGACAGCGTATTGAGAACGAGACAGGTATTACCGTCATTATTGCCGACGATCCCCTTACCTCGGTGACGCTGGGCTGCGGCAGGGCAGTTGAAGATATGGTCAGGTACAAGAAGGTTTTTATTAATTAGGGGCTCTGATTTAGAATTGGTATGAGTCTCTATGTAATCAGTTCCAGATAATTCTGCCGGTTGATGATCTGCCATGTTGCGTTGGGATAGGCTTCCAGCCACCCTTTCGGTGGTTTGGCGCCGACGGTTCCCCATTTCATCTCAAAACCGGATAGCTTGCCTTCCCGTTCTTCTACAAAATCAATCTCTTTTTGACTGTAAGTACGCCAGAAATAGTTATTGGCGGGCTTGGCCAAGTATTCCTGTCTCTTGAGCCGCTCCATGACAAGATAATTCTCCCACAATTCACCAACATCGTTGCGGAGATCAAGGGGATTGAAGTTGTTGATGAGGGCGTTGCGGACCCCGTTGTCAAGGAAGTAGTAGCGGCTGTTCTTGGTAATTTCCGAGCGTAGATTTCGGCTGAACCCCGAAAGCTTTTGTATAACAAAAGCTTTCTCTAAGAGGTCAAGGTAGCGCTCTATGGTGTTTTTGCTCATACCAAGACCTGTTCCAAGTTCGGTATAGGAGACCTCTTTGCCGACCTGGAGGGCGATCATTTGCAGAAGTCTGCTGATCTTGGCCGCATGACGAATACCATCCATCTCCAGGACATCCTTGTACAGATAGGAAGCGACAATCTCACGTAAGTACTGCTCCCGTGCCCGATTATCGTTGGTCAGGACAACTTCCGGATAGGCGCCGTAGATCAGGCGACTCTCCAGATTTGCATCGGTCTGGTGGCGCTGCTCGATTTGTCCAATCTCCAACTGAGCTAAGGGGAAGAGTTTCAAAGTAGTCTTCCTGCCGGTAAGCGGTTCGCCAATGGAGCGTGCAAGATCAAATGACGACGAGCCGGTAGCGATCACCCGTATCTGGGGTATATGGTCGACAATGAGTTTCAGGTTCGCGCCGATGTTTGGCACTTTCTGCGCCTCGTCCACGACCAGCAGGCGGTTCGCGCCGACAAAGGCGGAAAGCTTCTCGATGGACTGGCTGCCCAGGTATCCCTGAACAGTGATATCTTCACCGTTGACCAGAAGATACGGCTCATCGACACCCCGGAGGAATTGTTGCAACAGCGTTGTTTTACCTGTCCGGCGAGCGCCGTAGATGACGACCACTTTGCCGGGAGTCAGAGCCCTTCCGAGATTGTCCAGATGTTTCTGTCTAATGTACATAAAGCAAGAACTCCGTTATCATATTGACCTAATTAAACATAAATGAGTCAATATGTCAACTGTTTTATTAAAATAGTATGTATTGAGAGATTAACACTGTGCTCAAAGACGGTTTTCGAATATGACGGTGGAAAAAACAATATCGGCCAAATAATACGTCTAAGCCTTTCTGGGTTAATAACAGGGGTCATCATGGAGGATGTAGTGGAATTAGGTTCTTATTGATAGTTTGTTTTTCTTTTGTTATGCTCATTACATGCTGAAAAGTAAATTCCTATCAGTTAAACCAATAATGTTTTTTGAGAGCAGGGAACTTTCAAGCGCTGCACATTGTCTAATATCTTAAACATGAAAACAGTTTACTCACAATTTGGAAACAGGAAATTTCTTTTGTTAAATCTGAAAGCCGAAGATATGGATGAGGAGAAAATTAAATGATAGGAATTCTAACTATTTTGATTGTTGTATTCATACCGTGGCTTATTGCCCTCATTGACATCCTTAAGAGTGATTTCAAGGGAAATAACAAAATTGTCTGGCTCCTTGCCGTGATACTTATCCCTTTTATTGGAACGATCGCTTATTTTGTCATCGGCAGAAGGCAAAAGACAGAAAGAGGCATTAGATGAAAAAAATGGAGATCAAGGCAGGACGGCAGGTATCCGTGATCGGAATAATGATGGGCATAATGGGGACTGTATTTGGGATTTTCTGGATCGGCATGGTTTTGCATTTATCACGTCCATGGGATGATGGAATTGAACCGGGGGTAGTATTTCTTCTGGTCTTCGGGGTGATGTTTATTATCGTCATCATGGTAATTACTGCATTTTATGTGAGAAATACCTTTGCTAAAAAGAGGCCATCACTATTAGATATCGAAGAAGAGACAGATGATGAAATAAATGCCAGCGGAAGTACAGAAAACAGAACAACTCCTGATGGGGAGATCAATTTTTGCACCTATTGCGGGGGAAAAGTTAAAAAGGAATTCTCATATTGCCAGACTTGCGGAAAAAAGATAGTCACGTAAGGGAGAAAACAATATGAATAATAAAAAGTTAGCTGTGATAAATCTTATTCTATTATTCAGCATTTTTTTGCTGGCGGATAAGTGCATGGCTTTACCAATTGAATCTCCGAAGCCCCCCTTGCTTGAAGCAACGGAGAAATCCGATATGAATAAATTAAAGCCTGTTCTGAATTCAACTCAAGGCTTTAACAGCATGGAGTGGAAAGGCTATTTATCAGATCAAAAAGAAAAGTTCGTTAAAGCAGTCGTCAACAAAGTAGAATGGGATGAACTCTGGAAGCGCGCTTTTAACAAGCCTGGACCTGAAGTGGATTTTGAAAATTATGTGGTTGCTTGTGTTTTCCTCGGGCATGGTGCTGATTGGCTATATGATATTTGGTTCAATAAACCTTACGAGCGCGATAATCTGCTCGTTATCCCCTTTAGTCTTGCTGAGATTATTTTAAAATTGTCCGGCCCTTTTAAGGCATCAGGGCAATATCACATGAAGGTCTTCAAAAAACGGAACGGATTTGAAATGATTCTTGAAGATACTTCGGGATCTTTAAGAAGAATGTGAGATATGTGAGAGAGATAGCCTATACAATATTTGGAAGGAATGCTTTAATTGTAGGCCTTGTAAGTCATGCTGTGGCCTTTTTTGCAGCAATGATGTCTAATGCCGGCGTTTCCCGATTCCCTGAAACGATAGGTTACCTGAACCCGGAGGATTGCAAATGCACACAACACGACTCGTTCTTATTTTCTCAGTAATTTGTCTCACCGTAATGCCCTGGTTTGCCAGCGCCCAGACCATCCCCGAAGAGGCCCGCCGCCATATGGACCGCGGCCAAGCGGCCATCGAGATGGCAAAGACAGATGCGGACCTCGAAGATGCGGTAAGGGAATTTCAGAAAGCCATAGAACTTGCGCCCACCTGGCCGGATCCTTACTACAACCTGGGTATGGTACAGAGCAAGATGGATAGGCTTAACGATGCCATAAGGAACCTTACACGCTATCTTCAGCTCACTCCTCAATCCAGGGACGCCCCGCAGGTAAGGCAGTTGATCAACAGGATCGAATACAAAAAGGAAAAGACAGAAAAAGAACGGATGGATCCGAACAGTCTGGTGGGAATTTGGGTTCCCGAGGACCCCTTCTACCGGTTTGAAATCAGGAATAACAATGGAATAGTTGAAGGTGGACTGCGTGCATATGAGTTCACAGAGGAAAGAGGCCTAAGCCGCAGGCCACGGTTCGTGCCCATTCAATGGGATGGGAGGTCGCTCGTTATCTCTCCTACCTGGTATTTCTACTGTGACAAATCCGTGCAGATGGATTGTTGTCCAACAAACGCAAGCCTGTCTTTGACCATGATAGCAAAAGACACGCTCAAAGGAACCATTCGAGTAGAACCTAACAAGAAGTGGAATCCTGCTGGGTTGACAGACGAATATGTGTGGAAACGTGTTAAGTAAAAAAGCGCTTACATCCATTGCTACAAAAGCAGCTATGACGCAGGGGCTAAATGCAGCAGTTATTTCAGGTGCAACTAAACGTGATCTGTAGTTGCCGCGAAGCCCCGTGCTTCCTGACACGACTTGCAGTATGTGTCCAAATGACGATATTATGTTATAAGCAGTTGAAGAAATAAATTATATTTTGGAGGGAACAAAATGAAAAAAGGAATGTCGCTCATGGTGTTAGTTGCGTTGATGGTATTCCCCATGGTCTCTTATGGCGGGATTTCCAAACCCTGTGCTGAAGCTGATACGAGAGAAACGGCCAGTATTGTTAATCCGATGCTTGCTTCGAATAATGATCAGCCCTGCTATGCAGGGGGGAAATATGTGGGGAATTGCTCACGAAATAAGCCGTATTATAATGTATTTAGTGGCGGTTGTTACCCAAGTTTACAGGATTGCAAGAAAGCAGATGGTGACCTGTCAAGCGCCCAGGGTTCCGGTGGTTGTGTCCGTTGCGGTAAGTAAAGGCTAAAATCAAAGCCGTTGCCCTTGTCGGTGGCTTTGCTCCCGGTGAAATGGAGGTGTATATGAAAAAGTTAATGATAATAATGATGATGGTTCTTGTAGCCAGCTTGGGGTTCGTGTCAGTTAAAGCCGAGGATATTAAAGTGGATTTTGACGGCAAAAAGAGCGCAGATTTCGAAAAATCAGGAAAGACCATCAAAAAGCTCGTAGAAACACCTGCTCCATCAGGATGGGACACCAAGGGTAAATTCAAAGAAGGAGACAGTTACGGGTTTTGTTCAATTACTTCCAATACAAGGATAATCCAATATTGGCAAATACCTTATGGCGGCGCCGGCGATCCAACATTTGCGATTGTCAAGTCTCAGGATTCCTTAAATACTATCTGGTCAGGATTCAGAATAACACCTGAAAAACCTAAAATCGATTTCGCAGAATATTTCCTTGTCATAATTCAACCCGGACGCAGTATCACCCAATACAATTACAATGTAAGCATTAATGAGAATCCAGTGTCTATTAATTTTTCTCTGAGTGAATACCATACATCGAAAGACAGTCGCTGGTTAGTAGGTCAGGAGCCGATCCTGGCGTTTCAACTTCCTCAAACCACCAAAGCAATTAATGTGGAAATCAAAAGAGCGCCCGGAAGCGAAGGGCCTTATCCGAAATGAGTGTACAAGTCTGTCTGTGGATGTCAGGGAATCATATTAACCATTGATCTGTTTAAAAATGATAGAAGGGGTTATTATACAAACAGAGATGTAACAGAATAGCCAGCACTATGGCAGACGGTATCCTGGGCCTCCGTTGACCCGTGACGTCATCCTCTATTGGTAATCGTTTATCTCAGAAAATCTTTAAGACTCAACATTTGCAGGTGCAGACTTCGCCTCGTACCCACAGGAAAGTCGGCAGAACCATAAAAATATGTTCCACAGGTCCTGCCTGCGACCAGCAACAGTCGGCCCGTGATCTGATCAGCAATGTACGGTTTTCTGCAGTGCATATCTATAACCCTACTTGCTTGTCCCTGTCTTGAAACTTTCCCATTCTCCTCTCCCCTTGAGCACGTCGCGGAGGACTTCGAGTGCCTTATTTACAAGGGGCATGCCGCCGTATGGGGCAAGCTGGAAAAAGACCTCGGAAAGTTTTTTCGGGTCGCAGCCGACATTCAGCGCGGCGTTGACATGGAGCTTCAGTTCGTCGGCGGCTCCCAGCGCGGCGAGCATGGCACAGGCGGCCATCTGCCTTTCCGGCAGTGTGAGAACGGTCCTCGAATAAAGATTGCCGGTAATAAACATTGAAAGATCATTAGCAAGGTCGCGGTCAAACTCCTTCCAGGTGAGATACGGCGGGTCCATCTTTATTCCGCCTGTCCACAGTTTTTTCGCGGTTTCCTGAGTTTTCTTTTTTATATCATCATCCATGATGTCCTCCTTAATTTGTTAGTAAGTTTTTATCATGTACCTTTACTGCGGTCAACAAATAAGACCAATGTGCGGACCTCTGTGACTACCGGTTCATCCGGGGGGCTTTCTTTTGCTTAACAAAGATGTTAAATTAGAAGATAAGTAAGAAAAATATTGCTAATGAAACAGGAGGGTTTAATGAAACGGTTGTTAATGGTTATAGTATTATGTTTTGCGGTGAGCGCTATGTCAGGTTGCGGCTATAATACTATGCAGAGCAATGAAGAGGCGGTGAAGGCTGCCTGGGGCGATGTTGAGGCAACATATCAGAGAAGAAATGACCTTATTCCCAATCTTGTGGAAGCAGTAAAGGCATATGCAAAATATGAAGGTGATACGCTCAAGGCGGTAACGGAAGCGAGAGCGAAGGTAGGCAGCGTCCAGGTATCGAAGGACATGATCGGCAACCCGCAGGCAATAGCGCAGTTCCAGCAGGCACAATCCTCAATGTCGAGCGCTTTATCAAGGCTCATGGTTGTTGTTGAGAAATATCCTGATCTCAAGGCAAATCAGAATTTTCTCGATCTTCAGCATCAGCTTGAAGGCACGGAGAACAGGATCAATGTGGCCCGTACCCGTTACAACAAGGCGGTGCAGGCGTTTAATACCTCTATCAGGATTTTCCCGAATAGCATGACGAACAGTCTGTTGCTCCACCTTCAGCCGAAAGAGGCCTTCAAGGCGGAAGCAGGCGCAGAGAAAGCGCCGGCAGTGAAATTCTAAAATGTTCAAGGTTCAAGGTTCAAAGTTCAAGATCGTAAAACTCAAACCATGGGATAGAAGGGGCCTGTCAAGGTCTCTATACTTGAGGTTGTTATTTACGGCGGGCGTACTCTTGCTGCTGCTATGCCTGCCATTGACATTTCAAGTGACTATTGGTGTAGCCAACTTTGAACATCGAACTTTGAACATTGAACCGTTTTCATCTGCCCATGCGCTGGAAGTTCCCGTACTCAAGGGTTATGTCAATGACTATGCGAACATGATGTCACCGGAGGCGCGCTCAAAGATAGAGTCCACATTAAAAGCCTTTGAGCAAAGCGATTCAACACAGATTGTGGTCCTCACCGTACCGTCTCTTGAAGGAGAGGTACAGGAAGAGTTCTCTATGAAGGTTGCAGAGGCCTGGAAGATTGGGCAGAAGGGGAAAGACAATGGAGTCGTCCTTTTTGTAGCGGGCAAAGAGCGAAAGGTCCGTATCGAGGTTGGCCGTGGTCTTGAGGGAAAGCTCACAGATCTTGTCTCAGGACAGATTATTGATCTTATCATAAAGCCCCGGTTTGCAAAGGGCGATTTTGACGGCGGGTTTATTGCGGCAACGAGCGCCCTCATCGATGCCACACGGGGAGAATTCAAGGCTGAAGAAAAACGTGCTGTAACAAAGAAAGGACACGGTACACCGCTTCCGGTCCTCATTATATTCGGCGCCATTGCGCTCATTGCACTCGGAAGGATCTCACGGGTCTTGGGCGGTGCAGCTGGCGCTGTTGGATTTCCCCTTATCGGACTTCTCCTGGGTTTCCCTCTTCTTACTATTATTTTGATCGGTTTTCTTGGACTTGTCATGGGCATATTTCTCCCGCTCCTGTTTGGTGGTTTAGGTGGTGGTGGAGGGGGCTTCTGGTTCGGTGGTCTGGGTGGTGGAGGCGGTGGCTTCGGAGACAGTGGTGGTGATTCCGGGGGCTTTGACGGCGGTGGAGGCGGAGACTTTGGAGGCGGAGGGGCCTCGGGAGACTGGTAATATGGTTTACTCAAGGGCTGTAAATTTTTTCACGGAGTCTGAAAAAGCACGGATAAAAGAGGCGACAGTTCACGCCGAGTCGGGTACTATCGGTGAAATCGCTGTCATGATCGTTGATAAAAGCAGTGAGTACCATGAAGCCGAGATCATCGGCGGGATAACTATCGGAAACTTTGCCGCCCTCCTTATCACGACCCTGTTTTTTCATGATTCCATTTGGTGGTATATCCCCATCACTTTCATCCTGTTCTTCCCGGCATGGTTTCTCTTTAAGAACCTTCATGCCCTTAAAATCCATTGCATCGGGAACAAAAGAAAAGAAAAGGCAGTGAAGGAAAGGGCCCTTAAGGCATTTTATGAGAAAGGTCTCTATAAAACGAAACAAAATACCGGGGTGCTTTTTTTCATCTCCCTCCTGGAGCATAAAGTCTGGGTCCTTGCAGACATGGGAATCCATAAAAAAATCAAACAAACTACCCTCAATAAATTTACCCGTCATGTCGCTCAGGGAATAAAGGAAGGCCGTGCCTGTGATGCTCTCGTTGATGCCATTGGTGAAGCCGGTAGACTACTGACGGAGCATTATCCTGTCCAGCCTGGTGATGTTGACGAATTGCCTGATGAGGTCTTATTCGAAGGCAAACCCGAATAAAGCGAAAACAAATTGGAATTAATTAAAACTGGCTGAAGAGGCTCCCGAAATGGATGCCATTAATAATGGTGTTTGTGTATTTCGCCCCGATGGATGTTCTTGCCTCTGTGAGGTCACTTGATTTGACGCCGTTTTCAATAGAGCACCAGGCTTCCACATAGGCGGCAAGGTCATCGATAGTTTTGACCGCTTCGCCGTCGCGGGGATTGAAGACGTCATTATTGAATTCCCTCGATATTGTGTCCGAGTCCGTCTTGATTGTCTTGTTGTCTTTGGTAATGATAGTGCTGAATTCGTCCTCCGTAAACATTTGCATCTCATTATGCCACTCTGCCGGAATAAGATTGAGGACTTCTTTCTCCATAAGCTCTTTTTCGTATGCCTTGATAAGTGAGTCAAGGCCTTCTATGGAACGTTTTACCGGGGAGATAATATCTCTCGTAAGCACCTCGGGAAGGTCATGAAAAAGACCGGTAAAGAAGTTATTGAAGCACCTTTTTGGAGATGCCTTGACATCAAGGGAAAAGAGGTATGAAAGGATTGCCACAATGAGCATATGACCCAGAACGGATGTGCGGGGAATCATATTAATCTGGCTCCAGCGGTACTGGAACCTTAGCTGACCGCAGAGGTCGATAAAGTTCCGGTATTTTTCATAAAGGGCAAGCTGCTGGATGCCTGTTAAGTCGTAGTAGCGCTCCTGCTTTTGCTGGAGAAATTTCTTAATGGCGGGGATTTCGTACCCCTTCGGGTTTCCCCGTTCGATAATATCGAACTCCCATCGCGTGGCATAAAAATGGGCCGCATTGATAATCCGCTTGTTGATAGTATTGTCAGTGTTTGTAAAGTAATGTTGGAATCGTTCGGTGAAATCATTTCCCAGAGGAACGATAATGGGCTCCAGTTTTTTGAAGACCCATTTATTGAGTTCCGCGTATTTATTTTTGTCCTCTTTAATGCGATTGAATATCTGTGGTTTGAGGTCTGTGATGACGAGTCTTTCGAGGAATTCGAAAAGCCCCCCTTCAATGATTTCAAGCCAACTAAACCCTGCTGTCTGCTCTTCGAATTTACCGAGGAAATAGGCGATAGTCATTTTGTGGGCCTGCTTGTCGAGTTCTTTCAGCTCTACGGGCCGTATCTTGTCATTCCACCGCTGCATGGCGGCGGCATTGAAGATTTTCAGGATAAACGGTTTTCCAATCATAGTGCTGCCTTGTCCTTAGTATTGACGTATCGCTTTCGACGCTTTTTTCATCGGGTTTTTCGGGACCAATTGTCTCTATTTAGCATACTTGCAGTCCTTTAAGCAAAAGAAAACCAGCAGCATATACTTTTGTCGCCGCACGGATGTGTTTTTGCGCTACAGGTTTGCCCATGAGCATCTATCCGGGGTCAAGGAGATTTAAGAGCACCTTTGTCTGGTAATGATATGAGTTAATGCCGGAACCATTGTATCTCCTCGCTGCGTAGGGCCAATCGCAGGGGATATTTTTCCGGATAGGTACCCTGAGATAGGAAGCCTTTTTGTAATAATCTGTCGGTGTGAATGTTATTTGTGAGCCTTCATAAACAGCGGTACCCTCTTTTATGTTTTTTTGGCCTGCCTTTGCGGCACATTCTTTGCAATTTTTCATATAGAGTGGATCATCGGCGGCATACATGCAAAGTCTGAGAGGAGTGTGACCAGCCTCTGCGATCCTGTCATCAGCCTGTGTGCCTGACGTTTGACCGTTGACGAAGTGGTCGAATTTTTCTTTCAGTTCCAGGGCCCCCTTCTGGATATTTTTTGTTACATCGAGCATAAAATCTTCCACTTCTTTCTGTGTGGGCGGATGGTGAAAGAGGGTGTACTGCCCGACTCCATAGCCGCGGGATGTAATGACATATTTTTCCGCTGCATTCGTATCGAGGCCTACCACAATGTATGTGTCATCATCATTTTTTTGAGGCTCATTGTAGTGCTTAAGGCCGCTCTCCTGCTTGAATATTGCCGTGAGGTACGGAGCAGGTACGAAAAGTGAGGACATATTCTTGATTGTGGCGATGACGAAGCTGTTTTCTTTTTTCGGGTTCTCTGTTTTGGGGAGAAGAGGGAGGCGGGAATCCTTGAGCATGTCGGACATGCATCCTGCAAGACTTTCATCGACGATGCCCGTTATGGAAAGGACCCGCCCTTTATTGTAATCGATCATGCGGACCGGTGACAAGCCGTCATTAGCGAAGCTTTTGCCTGCGTTATGGAGGAGGTCGTATTGGAGGGCCATTACAGCAAGCTCTGTTCCTGCACCAAATTTGCCGTCGATGCAGTTTCTCAGATACCCGAGTCTCCTCAGATCTTGCTGGAGGTCTCTTATCTGATTATCTGTAGCGCCTGGTCCATTTTTCTGTATGCTCAAGCCCGGTTTATTATAGCTTAAAGATGTTAATGTCATAAGGCCCCCCTCTGCTGTTATGATATTCTCTTAGATGTTTTGCCGGTGCTGTGCTATTCGCCGTATAGACATTAAATGTCAGAAACACGGAAAATCAGGATTATACGGCTAAAACTTCTCTGTTATGGAAAGACCACAGTTTCATTATGTTTCCCCCGAAGCTTTCTAATTTTTAAACAATTCTCTTCTGAATGCAAGAAAAAAATTGCCTTGTAAAAGAGTTTGATAGATATATCTGGTGCGTATGTATATAAGGCTGCCCGAAGGCAGCCTTATATAATTGTCAGTTATGATGTTTTTTAGATGAGCTCTGTAAGCCCTTATGCCTTTGTTATCTCAAAGGAAATCTGGCCGTCATCATACTTGAGCGGGTTAATGGTCACATTCATCCCCACTGAAACATCTTCGGGCTTTATCCCTTTTGTGAGCCGTGCAAAAAGTTTTAAACCATCGCCGAAGTCGACAACGCCCATTGTATAGGGTGGGTCGGCTTCAAAGCCGAAGGGTGCATAATATGCAGTTGTAAAGGTTTCCAGTTTGCCCTTGTTAGGCATTGCAAACCAGTCCATCTCATTTGATAAACATGCAGAACAGTCTGCACGCGGCGGAAAAAATTTTGCGCCGCACTTCTTGCATACCGTGCCTTCAATCTTTCCTTCTCCCAGCAAATCAACAAACTTTGCTGTCTTTGTCACTGCTGTAAAGCTTTTTCTTCCGAATTTATCAAAACCCATTTTGTCACCTCCCAAAGATTGTAACGTTGCCGTAAAGTCCAACGCCGCCCACATTGTGAACTAAGCCGATATCCGGGTCACCGGGCACCTGCATCGGGCCGGCTTCATTACGGAGCTGAAGGACGATTGTACGCATCTGCGATCCGCCTGTTGCGCCAATTGGGTGCCCTTTGGAGAGAAGACCTCCATCGACGTTGACCGGAATCCGGCCTTCCTTGTATGTAGCTTTTTCGCGGATAAGCTGTTTGCCGTCGCCCATTGGTGCAAATCCAAGGCCTTCATATGCCATAATCTCGGCAATGGTAAAGCAGTCATGTACTTCGGCCACTCTAATATCTTTTGCCGTCAGGCCGGACATCTTGTAAGCCTGTGCCGCAGCCCCGTAGCCGACGCTGAGACCTTTTGCGAAGTCGGGTCTTGCCGCCATGTTGACTGCCTCGGAAGCGGCGCCTATACCAAGGATCCATACAGGTTTCTTTGAAAATGCCTTTGCTTTTTCCGCGTTTGCCAGAATTATACAGGAACTTCCGTCTGCATTTGCGCAGGCATCACCGACTCTCAGCGGCCATGCAACGGCGCCTGCCATTTTGGCATCAGGATTGCTGGGGTCGAAATCTGCAGCTTTGATACCCTTACGATAAACGGCCCTTTCGTTGGTCTGGCCATAGGTGGCGGATTTCAATCTTACATTCATAAGATCTTCATGAGTCAACCCATTCTTTGCCATGTAGGCCTGTGCGTAGAGCGCATAATAAGCTGGCATCATGGTGCCGAAAGGAGCTTCCCACTGAATGTCTGCGCCTCGTCCCATTCTTTCCTGGGATTCGGCTGAGGTAATCTCTGACATCTTCTGGAACCCGCAGACAACAACAACATCATGGAGACCTGCCTTAATCATGCTGTAAGCTACTCTCACCCCGCTGCTGCTTGCGGAACAGACTGACTCAACATAAAGGGTTGGCTGAGGTATAAGCCCCAGATACTCGGCAAGAACACCGGCTGGAGACCGCTGCTTGTCATATTCCGGTGCAGAACAGAATATTGAAGCACCAACGTCTTTCGCGGCAATCCCGGCATCCTGCATGGCTTCCCTGAAAGCCTCGAAGGCAAGTTCTCTGATCGAGCCTGCATAGCCTCGAACGAACGAACTCTGGCCCACACCGATAACTGCTACATCTTTTGCCATAAATTCCTCCTTCACTATTTTTTTGTGGTCTTCGTTCTCTGGTACATCGTTACATATTTGTTATGTTCATTCATATCTCTTGAGAAGACATGCGTACCGTCATTTCTGGATACAAAGTAAAGATAGTCGACAGGCGCCGGATTGAGGGCAGCTTCAATGGAACCCGTATCGGGATTGCATATGGGTCCTTTGGGAAAACCTTTAAATGTATACGTATTGTAGGGCGTGTAGGTAATGAGATCTGTTTTTGTTATGGGACGATGGAATGCCCGTGTTCCATATATTATGGTAGGGTCGCAGTCAAAGGGCATCCCTTTTAAGAGCCTGTTATGAAAGACCGCCGATATGAGAGGTTTTTCAGTACCCACTTTAGCCTCTTTTTCTATCATTGAGGCCAGGGCAAGGGTTTTATTAACATCAAGCTTCAGTTCGGCCATTTTCTTTTTAATGTCTTCTCTCTCGAAATATTTTATTCTCCGCTGGGTAATCTTTTCAATAAAAGTGTCCGGTTTGGTTTCTTTACTGTAGTAGTAGGTATCGGGCGCGAGGTAACCCTCGAGCGAATCGGACATGATGCCGGCATTTCTCAAAAATTGCTGGTCCTTTGTGAGACGAAGAAACTCATCCCTTTCCATGATTCTATTTTCTGCAATGGTATCGGCAATAGTATAAATATTGTGACCTTCGACGATCTTGAGGGCATAGATATTCCTTATACCACGCCCCATCATTCTGGCAATCTCCAGTGTAGACATGTTTTTTCTCAATTCATATTCACCTGCCATCAACTTTCCCCGATATAAAAGGGAGCTGAGAACGAAAAGGTTTGATGAATAGATAAGGCCTTCTTTTTTCAACATATCGGCTATATTGTAGAGACTTGTTCCGTTTTTCACAATAATAAAAATAGGAAAACTGCTGGTATCTCTGGGAATGCTTGCAAAGATAAGGGTTTGCAAAATGAGAAAGATAAAGACAGCAACGGTAATGATCTTTCTGTTGTTCTTATCTTTTCTGGGCATCGAGGTATCCTTGGAGTATAATCTGAGATGCCATAACATCCAGAAATGGCCTTCTTTTTTTGTGGGTAACTTCCGCCATGTCGAAAATTCTGTGGGCTTCGTTGGTGCTGAATCTCTCGTCCCAGTACGTTACGGGCACGGAGATCGCTTTCTTTATCTCTTCGGCGAAACCCATGACCTCCTGTGCCTTTTTACCCAGTGAACCGTTTAAATCTTTGGGAAGGCCGATCACTATCTCGCCTACTTCATGTTCTGCCACAATCTGCTTAAATTCGTTCATGTCGCTTTTTATAGAATTGCGCCTGTATACCTTGAGGCCCTGGGCAATACAATGGGTGGGATCCGAGAGAGAGATCCCGATCTTTTTGTCTCCAACATCAAGGCAGAGTATACGCATTACGTTATTATAAACATATTTAGTTTCAAGTACAAAAGAAAACATAAAGGCAATCAATCATATTGTGACTTTATCCTGACTGACGATACCGGAAAATAATGAATCCCAGGATATTTCTGTGTGCCGTAATATTCATTAATAGAAAAGCTCGAAAAGGACCCTGCACAAGGGGGGGGGTAGATTTTTACAGAAAATCATCATTGACATTAGTAGCGCATAGCGTTACCATAATGTGTGATTAAATCCTTTAGAGACGAGGAAACTGCGAAAATATGGAACCAGGAACAATCAAGAAGAATACCCAAGAGTATTCAGCAAGTTGCTCTGCGGAAATTAATTATGGTGAATCGTTCTCAAGGCATAAAGGACTTGAAAGTTCCTCCGGGGAATCGATTGGAGAAACTTAAAGGAAATCGTAGAGGTAAATATAGTATCAGGATCAATGACCAATGGCGGATATGTTTCACCTGGAGAGATTCTGATGCCTTCGACGTTACGATAGTAGATTACCATTAAGGAGATATATATGGCAAAGCTCGAAAACATACACCCGGGAGAAATATTACTGGAAGAATTTTTGATACCTTTAGGTATAAGTTCCTATAGGCTCGCAAAAGAAACGCACATTCCCATAACTCGTGTTTTAGAAATTGTTAAAAAACGAAGGAAGATAACAACTGATACAGCATTAAGGTTTTCTGCTTTTTTTGGTAACTCAGCTGAATTCTGGATAGGAATTCAGACCGAATATGAATTAAGAGAAGAAAAAGAGAAATTGTCTGCAGAGATTGGAAAAATACATAGATATATGAAAGCCGTGGGTGTTTGATGATTATAGGAAATGGGAAAGAGCTTTGAGCAACG
This sequence comes from Syntrophus sp. (in: bacteria), assembly GCA_013824645.1. GTDB lineage: Bacteria > Desulfobacterota > Syntrophorhabdia > Syntrophorhabdales > Syntrophorhabdaceae > PNOF01. The sequence goes on from PNOF01000011.1 coordinate 45,294, forward strand.
GCTTAACATGAGTCGGTGGACAAGCCTCCTCCCAGGTTAAGCCAAGGTTAGATTGGAGATGGACAATTATGAACATACGAATTACGATACATCGCGTAGCATTTTTTTTGTTGGCTGTAATTTTACTTTTCGGGGTGGTTCCTGCTTATGCCGAAGAGGCTGCCAGGCCGAAGAACATTATACTCTTCATCGGAGACGGCATGGGTGTATCTCAGATAACGGCAGGCAAAATAGTGAAGGGAAATCTCAACCTGGAGCAATTCAAGATCCTCGGACTGCTTACCACACATTCACTGAAAACCCTCGGCACGGATTCCGCAGCAGCAGGTACAGCCCTGGCAACCGGCTCTAAGACGTATAACGGTTCAGTTTCCGTTTCTCAAAATAATGAACCGCTTAAGACTATTGTTGAATATGCGAAAGAAAAACAAAAAGCCACAGGACTGGTTGTTTCATCTTCAGTCACGGATGCCACACCTGCGGCTTTCGTTGCTCATGTGGACAGCAGGCGGAAAGAAGCTATTATTGCCGAACAGATCACGCGGAGCGGTATTGATGTACTTTTTGGCGGCGGATTGGCCTATTTCCTTCCACAATCAACAGGAGGCAGTAAAAGAAACGACGAAATGAATCTCATAACAGAACTTGAGAAACGCATGAAAGTTATACGAACTGTGGAGGAATTTCAGAAGCTTGGAGATGTTGATCCAGTGGCCGGTTTTTTTGCCTTAAGGGACATGCCCAAGGCCAATGAACGCCTGCCACAACTTGCTGAAATGACTAAGAAAGCTATCGACATACTTTCCAAAAACCAAAAAGGATTTTTTCTTATGGTTGAAGGATCACAGATTGATTGGGCGGCGCATAAGCATAGTCAGGATTATCTCATTTCCGAAGTGATAGATTTCGATAATGCTGTTGGCATTGGTCTGGATTTTGCCAAAAAGGATGCGCAGACGCTCGTCATTGTTACCGCTGATCACGAGACAGGCGGTTTTGCTATTCACGATGGCTCCATTAAAGAGAAGAAAATTACTGATTCACGATTTACAGGGAATCGACATACTGCAACCATGGTGCCTTTATTCGCGTATGGTCCGGGGGGTTCCGCCTTCGCAGGCATTGGAGATAACACTATCGTAGGCAAAACAATAATACAGTATCTGCGGGAATCTGATTAATAGTTTATCTAACGGGTGAATAGAGAGTCGAAATTCGTTTTATGCTGTTCCGTTAACCTCAATGAGGTAAAAATTGACAGCGAGTGTATTAATAAATGAACATGAAAAGCGAAAATGATATTTGCCGTTGTCCCTGGGTTGATTTGAGCAAAGTCGATTATATTGAATATCACGACAAGGAATGGGGTGTTCCGGTTTATGACGACAGGCTGCTGTTTGAGTTCCTGACTCTGGAATCTGCCCAGGCAGGTTTAAGCTGGTATACAGTCCTGAAAAAGCGAGAGAATTACCGCATCGCATTTGATAATTTTGAGCCGGAAAAGATTGCCCGATTTGATCAGGCAAAGATTGAAGAACTGTTGCTGAATCCGGGGATAATCAGGAACAGGTTGAAAATTGAAGCAACAGTAAATAATGCCCGCAGATTCCTTGAAATTCAGGCAGAGTATGGAACTTTTTCAACGTATATATGGGGTTTTGTCGACGGCAAACCTAAAATTAATGCTATTCGGCACTTATCAGATTACCCCGCCATAAGCAAAGAGTCCGATGCGTTAAGCAAGGGCTTGAAGAGCAGAGGTTTTAAATTTATGGGTTCTACCATATGTTATGCCCATATGCAGGCTACGGGTATGGTCAACGATCACTCTCTTGATTGCTTCAGGAGAGTGATCGTTGATAAATATGGTAAATAACCGGTCCAACAAGGGCAGACATGCGGAGATCAAACTGCTTTTGGTCTTATGACAGATCTTCATTGTGTTTATCTGCGCCTGATGCCCGTGTTTTGTGTATCTGGGTCAGACATGTTTTATGCCTTTCTCGTTGAGAAAATAGCCAAATTTACGATCTGATCCCAGAATATGGTCAAAGAACCAGTTTTTCAGAAGTTCCATCACCTTGACAACAAGCACCTCGTCTCCCTTTTCATATCTCTCTTCCAGTTCCGATACCTGGGATCGAAGCAGATCATGCTGTGATTTGTGGATAGCAAGTTCCGGGTATTCATATTTCTGAAAATACTGTTCTTCGGTATCAAAATGATAATAGGTGTAATGTTCAAGTTTTATGAGGAGTTCACCTAAGATGGCTTCCCCTTGATTGGTGTTCATGGCTGAGAATGTTTTCCTGCTATGTTGTTTTTCTCATTTTCTCAAAGCATACAACGTTTCAATCGGAAATAAACACAATACACGCCCATCGATAAACATCGGCGCAATTCACTTTTTGTGGTCAATCTTTAATTGGCATAAAAGACCTACAGTCCTATAATCCCTCCTACAAAGTGGAAATATTTCCTTGACATACGATTGAGGGTTACCTATACTTTTTTCCAATGAAAGCAAGTTCTTAGCAAAAAAACGGAGGTGCATAATGAAAGAGGACAACCAGGGCTGGGAAACTCCCCAGTTGATCGTCATTACACGCCAGCAGCCCACGGCAAATGTGCTCGCTGCATGCAAATCGGGCTATTCAGCGGGGTCGAATGAAACCGATGGCAACTGCTATCATGGCGGGTTTCAATGTGCTACCTGCAGTTCCCGGCCAAATTCGTGACGCGTCCGTCTCCCGTTTGAAGTGGCTCAGGGGTGCTCCTGCGTGATTGCAAGGGTACCCTTCGTGGCCGGTATTTACTGGTTTGTCCGGATTGTAGTGCGGCCGGCGGGATATGCCGTGAAGCTGAAAAACACAAGAGTGGTACGGTGACATGCTGCGAAAGATTCTCGATCCCCGCCTTCCTCTCGAAGGTCGTCTCGACCTGACATACCGCTGCAACAACAACTGCCTTCATTGCTGGCTGAGAATTTCCCCTGCGGCTCCTGAGCGTAAGCTGGAGCTCTCCTTTGACGAGATCAGGCGCATCGTCGATGAGGCTCGGGTACTAGGCACTCGCCAATGGTCCATCTCCGGTGGTGAGCCGATGCTGAGGCCCGATTTCCCTGAAATTTTCGAGTACCTCACCGGGAAGGCGGTTTCTTACGCGCTCAACACCAACGGCACGCTCATTACTCCGAAACTCGCGCGCCTGCTCAAGCGCAGGGGGAGCAAGATGGTCGCTCTTTATGGTGCGACGCGGGAAACCTACGAGCACATTACCCGGAATACAGTCGGGTTCGAGCAGGTCATGCAGGGGTTTCGCTATCTCAAGGAGGCTGGCGCCGGCTTTATCGTCCAGCTCGTGCCCATGAAGAGCAACCGGCATGAGTGGGAGCGCATGGTCGAGCTTGCCGGCTCCCTGAGCGACCTTTGGCGTGTCGGAGCCCCCTGGCTCTATCTCTCCTCCTGCCGTGACCAGGATCTCAATGCCCGGATCTCCGCCGAGCGACTTGATCCGCGGGAGGTCGTGGCGCTCGACAAGCCAGATCTCTCTTTCGAAGAGTCAAACGCGCATCGATGCGGGCAGATGGACAGCGATGACCGCCTTTTTGGCGCCTGCATTGCCCAAAGGCGGGATTTCCATGTCGATCCCTACGGCGGCATGTCTTTCTGCTCCTTCATCAAGGAGCCCTCCATGCGCTACGATCTTCGCCGGGGCACTGTCCGTGAGGGCTGGGAGGAGTTTATTCCTTCGCATGCAGGCAGATCGTTCGACATTAAGGAGCACAGTGAGAACTGCGCTTCTTGCGAGCTTCGTCAGGATTGCCGCTGGTGCCCCGTCTACGGGTGGCTTGAACACGGCCGCTTTTCGGCACCAGTGGAGTATCTGTGCGAGGTTGCCCGAGAGAATCGGCGCTTCAAGGAGGAGTGGAGAGCGAGTCGTCCGGTTCTCGATGCCTTGTGACGTCATGACTGAAGGAACAAATGATATTTCTATGGGTTACGTAAAACGGCTCGATGCCCATGAGTTCGATCCCTTGCGCGGCAAAAAACCGCTGTTGAGCCGGATTGACATCGAGTTGACGCAACGGTGCAACAACAACTGCATCCACTGCTGCATCAACCTGCCGGAGCGTGACTCGGGCGCCCTCAGCCGGGAGATGGAGACCGGTTTTGTCAAAGGGATATTGACGGAGGCCGCCGCGCTTGGCTGCCTCGCGGTCCGGTTCACCGGCGGCGAGCCTCTGCTGCACAAGGATTTTCCGGAGCTCTATCTTTTCACCCGGCGTCTTGGAATGCAGGTGATCCTGTTTACGAATGCCCGCCTTATCACCACGGAACTTGCCGAACTGATGGCAAAGGTTCTCCCTGGTCGAAATGTCGAGGTTTCCGTCTATGGTATGAACCCGGAGTCCTACGCCGGGGTTGCCGGTCGTCAGGGTGCTTTTTACGAGTTCCGCCGGGGTGTCGACTTGCTGCTCCGCTACCGGATCCCTTTCATTGTGAAGGGGCCAAAGCTGCAAGTTTTGAAAGGCGAGCGGGAGGCGTTCGAAACCTGGGCGGAAAGCATTCCGGCAATGGATAAAAAGCCGCTCTTTTCCATGAATTTCGATCTTCGCTACCGGCGAGACGATTCCGCAAAGAACCTCCGTATTACAAAGCTCCGGGCAACGCCGGAGGAAACGGTCTCCATGCTTGCCAGCGATCCTCAATACCAGAAGGAGATGGGCAGGTTCTGTACCATGTTCATGGGGCCACCGGGCGACAGGATATTCAATTGCGGCGCGGGCCAGTCACCATGCGTCGATGCATACGGCCATGCACATCCATGCCTGCCCCTGCGCTATGTCAGGACAGCCGTCGATCTGCATAAAACGACCCTCGGCAAGGCTCTCAAGGATCTGTTTCCCGCCAAGACTGGGATGAGGGCGACTAACCCCGACTACCTCCGCCGATGTGCCTGCTGTTTTCTCAAGGGACTCTGTGAGCAGTGCCCCGCAAAATCGTGGGCGGAGCATGGCACACTCGATACGCCCGTTGAGTATTTTTGCTCCGTGGCCCATGCGAAGGCACGCTACCTTGGTCTCCTCGGTGAGCATGAGCATGGCTGGGAGGTTGTGAATTGGAAGGAGCGCGTGGCCCAAGACAACAAGGGATCAAACCAATTTTGATAGGAGAGTTCCAAATGGAGATTACGCTTGATCTTGTATGTATGCCGTCTGAGAATATCGTGGCACGGATCATCGAGGAAGAGTTGATCATCGTGCCCCTCGTGTCGGGCATTGGCGACATGGATGATGAACTCTATACGATGAACAGAACCGGCCGGGCCATATGGTCGCGGCTTGACGGTGAGAAATCGCTGCAGGAGATTGCAGACGAGCTGGCAGGGGAGTTCGGTACATCGCCCGGTGTGATCGAGCGCGACCTGCTTGGACTTGTTACCGAGCTGGTGCGCCGGAAAATGGTCGTCGTTCGTTAACAATGAGGACGCGAATGGACAGGAAACCATGGCCGAAGTGACATATGTGACATCCGGCCAGGTATCTCATGGCATGCCGGGCATTGCATTGGCAGGGTTGATGGAGGCGGTGCTGGAAAAGAATGTGCCCTTCCGGTTCAGCGCGTCCGGCAGCAGTATGACTCCTTTCATTCGGGACGGCGACGCCATTACCGTCGTGCCTTCGCCCTTGCAGCTCCGTCCGGGCGATGTAGTGGCATTTGTCAATGTGCTCAGCAATCAGCTGATGGTTCATCGCATCATTCATGCTTCACCGGCAGGATATCTCATCAAAGGCGATAACAACAGCGTGCCCGACGGGCTGATGCCTGCATCGAGCATCATCGGACGTGTTGTCCGGGTGGTACGACGGGGACGGCAGGTGCGGCTTGGTCTCGGTATCGAGCGCTTCGCAATCGCATGGCTGTCGCAGCGCTGCCGGTTGACGCAGTTACTGTCAATGGGGCAGCGTATCACAAAACCGGTTTATCGTCCATGACACAGCTTGTCGAGTCCGTCGCCATCCAGGATTTTCCGCTCTGGACCAGAATGAAGGCAACGCGAGGCCTTATCTCTTTCGATCTTGAAGCTACGGCCCGGTGCAACAACAATTGCCGGCACTGTTATATCAATCTGTCCGCCGGGGACCGGGATGCCCGTTCACGGGAGCTGACGCTTCAGGAAATAGGCTGCATCGCCGACCAGGCCGTAGAGCTCGGCGCTCTGTGGGTGCTCATTTCCGGAGGGGAGCCATTGCTCCGCGAGGATTTTCCGGAGATCTACATGCTCCTGAAGAGAAAAGGGCTGCTGGTTTCCGTTTTTACCAATGCAACCCTTGTCCACGACGAGCATATCGCACTGTTCAAGCGCTATCCGCCACGCGATATCGAGGTCACTGTTTACGGCGCGACGGAGGAGACCTACGAACGAGTTACCGGCCGGCTGGGATCGTTTGACGCCTTTACGGCCGGATTGAACCGGCTTCTCGAGTGCGGCGTCAAGGTCCGTCTCAAGGCGATGGCTATCCGCTCCAATCTTCATGAACTCGAGGCAATCGCCGATTTCTGCCGTGCCCGCACCAATGATTATTTCCGCTTCGATCCCCAGCTCCATCTCCGGTTTGATGGGAACGAAGAGCGAAACCGGCTGATCAAATCCGAACGCCTGACACCCGAGGAGGTTGTGGCCCTCGAGATGAAGGACACGCAGCGGTTGGCCTCCCTCCGGAAAAACTGCGACATCCTCATCGACGGGAGTTCCTCCCATGCAGCCTGTGACCACCTCTTCCATTGCGGATTGGGCAACAGCAGTTTTAATGTCGGTTTCGATGGTACCTTCCGCCTCTGCTCTTCGCTCTGGGCTCCCGGGACGACCTTCGACCTGCGCCGAGGGACGCTTCGCGAGGCATGGAAATCGTTCGTGCCGAAGGTACGTGACATGCGTTCCCGGAAGCCGGAGTATCTGGAGAACTGCCGGGCTTGCCCCATCGTCAATCTCTGTCTCTGGTGCCCTGCGCATGCACACCTTGAAAGCGGTGAGCTCGACAGGCCCATCGATTATTTTTGCCGGATGGCTCATGCAAGGGCGGCGGCGATCCGGGGGGAGTGCCCGGAATGACCCGACAAGCGATGAACGATCGTCCTTCGATCTTTGCACGGCTGCGTCAGCAGGCCCCCTATATTCCAAAGACCATGCGGCTTGTCTGGCGGGCATCGGGGATATGGATGGTCGCATGGCTCATGCTTCTGCTGGTGCAGGGCGCACTTCCGGTAGCCATTGTCTATATGACGCGGCATGTCGTTGACACCCTCGCTGGCATTGTCGGAAAGGGCGGCATGGGCGATAGCATCGTGTTTCCCCTTGTCATTCTGGGTCTCCTCCTGCTCGCCGAACAGATTCTTCTGAGCACCGGCCAATGGGTGCGCACCATCCAGAACAATCGCATCCAGGACTATATGTCCGGCCTGATCCACGTTCAGGTTATGGCGGTGGATCTGAGTTTTTATGATTCCTCCGTCTATTACGACCGGCTGCACCGGGCAAGGATGGACGCCATGACCCGCCCTCTTGCCCTTCTTGACGGGATGGGCAGCCTTTGCCAGAACGCTATTACCCTTGCCGGTATGGCCGCCCTGCTTTTTTCGTACTCCTTCTGGATACCCATCCTGCTTTTTGCAGGAACAGCGCCGGCTCTCTGGGCTACCGTCCGTTATGCCGGACAGTTGAACGAGTGGTGGCGCAGAAATACCGTCGAAGAGCGTCGCTGCGAATATTACGACTGGCTTCTTACCATGCGGGATGCGGCCCAGGAGCTTCGGTTCTTTGATCTTGGCGCCCATTATCGCTCTGTGTATCAGCAACTGCGGGCTCGCCTAAGAAACGAGAAGGAGCGGTTGGAAAAAGGAAGGTTTCTGACCGAACTCGGAGCCAGCGCCCTGGCCCTCCTGACGACGGCTTTGGCCATGCTCTGGATGATCTTTCGGACTATAGCCGGCAAGGCAGGTGTTGGCGACATCGTGCTCTTTTACCAGGCCTTCGGGCAGGGACAGCGGCTTATGGCAAACCTGCTGCGTAATACCGGTGAGATATACCAGAACGTGCTCTTTCTTGAAAACCTTTTCGAACTGCTTGAAACGAAGCCAAAGATCTGCGATCCGGAGAACCCCTTGCCGGTGCCAGACTTGAATGAGGAACTCCGGTTCGCAAACATAGAGTTCCGTTATCCCGGGAGTGAGCGGACCATTCTCCAAGAGTTCAATCTCACCATGAAGGCGGGGGAGATTGCCGCCATCGTCGGTGAAAACGGCGAAGGGAAATCAACCCTCATCAAGTTGCTCTGCCGGTTCTACGATCCTGACAAAGGCCGTATCACGGTCGATGGCTGTGACATCCGGGAGTTGAGCCAAGCCGAGTGGCGCGGGCAGATCACCGTACTTTTCCAGGAGCCTGTGCGCTACCACGTATCCGCTTCTGAAAATATCGCCCACGGCGATATTGCCGGCAATCCTACGCAAGAGGGTATCGAAAAGGCTGCTGAGGCATCCGGAGCCTTTGATATCATCGAGCGCCTGCCCGAAGGGTTTCAGACAGTTCTCGGCAAATGGTTCGGCGGCGCGGAGCTGAGCGCGGGGGAGTGGCAACGGGTTGCGCTGGCCAGGGCATTTCTGCGACGTGCCAGGCTGATCATCCTCGATGAGCCGACAAGCATGCTCGACGCCTGGTCTGAAGCGAGGTGGTTTTCACGGTTCCGCACACTTGCCGCCGGAAGCACCGTACTTATCATCAGCCACCGTCTCACGACGACCATGCAGGCAGATGTGATTCATGTGATGCAGGGGGGGCGAATCACCGAATCGGGGAGTCACGAAGAGCTGCTGAACAGGCATGGGCGTTACAGTGAGGCATGGGAAAGCCGAAAGGCACTATCAGTGCTTTGATACGCAAGCCACCTGTACGGGTCATGGCGATTGTACTGCGGTGCCGGGCCGGGTGGACTGGACGGAGATTGCATTAAAACCGATCTTCGGAAAATAGCAATATCAAGAACTATAACGCAGGGAAATGAACCCACCTGCGGACTTTTGATCCGTACACTGGTTTTGAAGACCGCTTTAGCAGATCAATAATATTTTTTTCAACTTTTCAATAAAGTTGCTACTCTATTTTGTCCTTATTCATGGTGAAACACCATTTGCAGAATAGTTCTTTGGGGTGAGGATCAGGAGGAGCAAACAAACATTCGACCTTAATGTTCCCGTCAACTTCCTCGATGATGCTCATAAATTCCCCGAAGTGCATGTCCTTACAATTGTATTCTCCCAGTCCTTTTTTCAGTCGACCCTCCTGAGAAGGGCAATGGGGAACTGTAACTATGATTTCCTCGTCTGTGGTTTTGATTTCATACCCCGAAATTATTGCCCAAGGGAAATATCCCAAAACCTTGGCAAGGGCTTTCAACCCCTTTTCTTCAATCGAGAACCTCTCTTTGATTTCCCGGGTCATGATCTTCCCCATTCTATGCCACACTTCTTCGTTCATCTTAATTGCAGCATCGTAACTATAGGTATTTTCTACCCCGAGAAACCAGAATCCATCCGTCCTTCTAAACTGATTCAGCATAAATTCGACATATGATTGAAGCTCTTCATTATTCAATCGAGGTGTCTTCATATAAGATTTTCCTCCTTTGCCTTAACAGATGTGAAAGGTGTGTTAGAGATATAATTAACACAAACACCGTCTATGGGCTCTACTCAATTATATCACCTGTGTAACCGAAAAGAGTGAGCATTTTTTTGCTGGCTCTGTTTCTGACACCTCTTATTCCATTTCTAAATCAAAGATGATATTGAGGCGGCAAGGAGGAGGAAACCGGAGCGTACAATCTGTACGTGAGGATTTACGACGACGCTGCCAACAAAGATAGCGCCTTGATTTAGAAATGGAATTACTGTACTTTGATAGGAGGATGCAGCAGCCTGAGTGAACCTACGTGAAGTGGTATGCTCTTCAATAGACACAGGAAAATAACTTTCTATAATCTATCGACCCGTCTTCCTTCCTGAAAGACAATTCCAGTTATTGCTTTCTGAACTGTAGAAATTTCAAGCGGTATTC